>DATHSR010000430.1:0-6586 GCA_035464035.1 Desulfotignum sp.
GAAAAATACGGGGAACACCACATCGCCATGTACGGGGTAGTGGCCGGCATGGCTGTCATGGCCGCCAGCCTGGTATTGTTTGTTTGATCATCAAAGGATATCCATGAGCGACACATCACATTGTGAGAAACTGACCCGGCAGATCCGGGCCCTTGAGGAACGACTGGCGGAACAAGAGGCCTTGTGGGAAAAAGACCGGATTGCCGCTGGATACCACCGCCGGTTTATGCAGTTCATCCCATATCCGGTTCTGGCTCGCGATGAAAAGGGTCTGATCACTTATCTGAACCCGGCCTTTACCCAGACCTTTGGCTGGACCCTGGAAGAACTCAAGGGCACCCGGGGCAAGGAATATATTCCCATCCACCTGCAGTCGCAACTGGACAGACAGATCAAATCCCTTCCCCGGAACCAGAACGTGTTGAAGCTGACCACCAAGCGGTTGACCAAGACCGGCCAGGTTCTGGATGTAGTGGTCCGGGTGGGAATCGACCGGGATGAAGATTTCAAGCCTTCCCGCATCATCATGGTGTTCCGGGATGTGACCATGGAGAAACGCATCGACCGGAACCAGAGCGCCATCAACCGCATCAGCCAGGCCCTGCCCCAGTATCCCCGGCTGCCCCAGCTGCTGGAATATATCAGCAAAGAGATCAAGGAGCTGCTGGGAACCCAGGGCGCCAATGTCATGCTCCTGGATAAGGATGAAAAGGAATTCTATGTCCTGAGCATTGTGCATGATGACCTCACCACCCAGGAACGGGTCAAGAAAATCCGGTTTCAGGTCGATGAATTACTGTCCGGCCAGGTGGTGAAAACAGGCAAACCGCTCATCATGACCTCCCTGCCCGAAGACCAGAAACTGAACAGGGACCGGGATGAAAAAATCGGATACCAGGTCAAAAACGTGCTGGTGGTCCCGTTGCAGACCAACACCCGGATCATCGGCGTCGTTTCGGCAGACAACAAAAAAGAGGGAGTGTTCGACCAGACCGATCTCAAGATCCTGAGCACCATCGCCGCCACTGTGGCCCTGTCCATTGAAAACGCCCGGGTATCCGAAGAACTGGAAAAAGCCAATGAAGAGCTCAAAAGCCTGAATGCGGCCAAAGACAAGATGATCAGCCATCTGTCCCATGAACTCCGAACCCCGCTGGCAGTGCTGCTCAGCTCCATCAGGGTGTTGTCCCGCAAACTGCCGGATCTTCCCGAAGACACCTGGCGCCCCACCCTGGACCGCATGCAGCGGAACCTGAAGCGGCTTATAGGAATTGAAAATGAAGTGTATGATATTGTTGAAAAAAAACAGTTTCATCACCAGCCGGTTTTCAGCCTGATATTTGATGAATGTAAAGATACCATCGAAGCACTCATCGCCGAAGAAACCGGAGAAAGCGGGGTGGTACAGAAAATAGGAAAGAAGCTGGATGAGATTTATTCAACCCCGGACCATGAAGAACAGCAGGTCCTTCTGGACCGGTTTGCAGCCGAACGGGTCAAAGTGTTACGGCCCCTGTTCAGCCACCGGGACGTGGATCTGTCCACCCGGCTCTCCCCGGTTCCGTCCATCCGGATCCCGCTGGATCCCCTGCGGAAAGTGGTGGACGGCCTGATCCGCAACGCCGTTGAAAACACCCCGGACGGCGGGGTGGTTCACGTGCTGGTCCATGAAAAAGGCAGCAAGGTGGAACTGGTGGTCCAGGATCAGGGCACCGGATTGACCCAGGAGGTCCAGAAGCGGATTTTTGAAGGGTTTTTCACCACCCAGGAAACCCTTGACTATTCATCCAAACAACCGTTTGACTTCAATGCCGGCGGCAAGGGCGCGGATCTGCTGCGAATGAAAATCTTTTCAGAACGGTTCCATTTCAACATCTCCATGACTTCGAAACGGTGCAGCCGCCTGCCCGAAGCGTCAGATTCCTGTCCGGGAAACCGGGACCTGTGCACCCGGCATCCCGGTCCGCCCTGTGACGGCGGCACCCGGGTATCGGTGCTTTTCACTGTGCCTGCTGACTGAAGAAACTGTCCCTGCTCCCGGTTCAGCCGGGAATCCCGTCCCAGGGAGAACATAAAAAATGTTCGGGTTTATTTGCCGTCTTTTACTGAAAAGGAGATCGTCATGAAACATTTTCCAATACTTATGGCTGTAGCAATTTTTGTGATTTTCAGCGTTGCGTGCCTGGCCATGGCACAGGAAACCGCGAAACAAAGTAACAACTGGCTGCTGGATGCAGAAGATGACACAGAAAGGTTCAAACGCATCCAGCAGATGTTCGGCGGATTTTCAGCGGCAATGCAGGTGGTGGGTGACCGGTACGAACGAACCTTTGAAGCCGTCATTGAAGGCAATTTCGGCCTGGCGGACTATCACTGGAAAAAGGTCAGGGATGCCATCGAACTCGGCTTTCTCAGACGTCCAGGGCGAAAAGCCAATGCGGTTGCCCTGTTCCTGGAGGATCCATGGCCGACCCTGGAGGAAGCGCTTGCCGCCAAAGATGGACAGCTGTCGAAAGAAGCCCTTCTCTCTGCGCGTTCAGCCTGCATGACGTGCCATGTGGCTGAAAATGTGCCGTTTATAAACGATCAGCCGATGTTCCGGAGAACCGTTACATCGCCTGAAGGCTGAAAACAGATAGAACCGGACATCAATCGCCACGCCTAAGCTGTCTGGTTGCCCATGTTCTCAAGCACAAGCAATCATTGAGGTCGGCAGGAGGGGTTCCGGTGAAAACCTGGAAACCCTTCTGCTGTTGAATTTAGCCACACCGCCTGAAAACACCGTGCTGATTCAGATTTTCTGTTCCTGCTGGTGGAAACAGGGAATGCACAGGTCCTTACCTGCAAACCGCCGGATTCTGGACTCCATCACCTTTTCTTTGCAGGCGTGGCAGGTCATGCTCTCAAGAATCCGGGCCGGCCGCACCGGCGGGGCTTCCACAGGCTGAACCTGAAACAGATCATCGAGATCGGCCGCCATGATGGCCCGGGTTCTGTCCTCTCTGTCGGCAAATCCCCCGGGCGGTTCCTTAATGGCCTCATCGGTAAACAGGGCCCGGAACCCTTTTTCATTGTCCCGGTCAAAAAAGGTGAACCCGGGCTTGCCGTAATCCTTATGGATCAGGTTTCCCTTGCCGAAGGTGCACCCGGTGAGATACTGAATCCCGTCCACACCGCACATGTCGGTTTCCACCACGCACACCATATTGGCCTGGGGGGTGAATTTCAGCCGGTTGAGTGCCAGTTCCGCCGCCCGGATGCCGATGGCCAGACCGGGGCAGGAATGGCCGTGAAATGCAATGGTCTTTTCTATTTTTTCCTGATCAATGGCACACGCCATGGGAACCTCCGCTTTATCTTCAAATAAATTATTGTTTAAAACCGCCCGGGTCATCATTTTTCACAGTCACACTCTACTCACTGAATCGCCCGGCGTCAAGCACTGCTGTAATCATTCACGGCCGCCGCAGCCCTGCACCACAGATCCCTGAAACGCGAATCCGGTGCATCTTCTGCCCGGCCAAAGCGCTGCAGGCAGATATTTCATTTGATTTCAAAGGATCAATACGATAGGTTCAGCAGGGTAATACACCTGCACGACAGGCAAGGAGACAAAATGCTGGCAGATCTTATAAAACACCGTTCCCGAATCCACACCCGGGATATCCGTATGACCACCTACCCCCAGGACGGCGGACAGGTCATTGTGGCCGGCGAATTGACAGATACCCGGTATGTGACGATATTCGACATCACCGGCCGGGTTTTGGAGCCCGGAACCATCCACCATATCCGCCTTTTCTGCCGCGTGGCCCCGGATCCGCTGCGCATTGTCGATGCCCAGGCAGACATGCCCACCATCCCGATAGAAGACTGCCGCACCACCCTGGACCGGGTCCCGCTGCTGATCGGGCTCGAGATCAAACCCGGATTCACCCGCCAGGTGGGGTCCCTCATGGGCGGCACCCGGGGATGCACCCATCTTTGCACCCTGACCAAAGCCATGGCCCAGGAAATGGTCCATGGCTGGCTGACGGAAAAACGCCGGGAACCCACACCGTTGCCGGACAACATCCAGGCAGTCAAGGAAAGCGGTTTTCTGGTGGATTCCTGCCGGATGTGGCGCAAGGGCGGCCCCAAGATCCAGACCCTGGAAAGGGCGGTACAGCAGGCAATGGAAAACAAAAAGATCTGACCCCCATAAATGATGTCACAACAAAGTCCCGGGGGGTGCCTTGCCGGCAGGCTGTCTACTGCCGGATGGCCAGGCGTTTTTCAAAAAAGGAAATGGTCCGGGACAAAGAAAAGGTCAGGGCAAAGTACAGCAGGGTGATGGTGATCCAGATTTCAAAGGTCAGAAATGTGGCCGCCATCAGTTCCATGCCCTGGAAGGTCAACTCCTGAACAGATATGATTGAAACAATGGCGGAATCCTTGATGGTGGAAATGAACTGACCCGCCAGGGGGAACGCGGCCCGCCGGAACGCCTGGGGAAGCACCACCAGGCGGAAGGTCTGGGCCTGGGACAGACCCATGGACCAGGCCGCTTCCCACTGGCCTTTAGGAATGCCGTTAATGCCGCCCCGAACGATTTCTGAAATATACGCCCCTTCATAAATGGCCAGGGCCACGGCAGCGGAGACAAACGCATTGATCTGCCCGGAACCGGCCAGAAAAAAAGAGATTCCCCGGGCTATCGGTTCCGGCTGCCGCCGGACCCACTGATCCAGGCCCAGGGCATCCAGAAACTGGCTTGAGACAAAATAGTAGAACAGAATCACCAGAACCAGAGACGGGATGTTTCTGACCGTCTCCACATAGAACCGGCTGATCATCTTTCCGGCAAACCCGCCTCTGGCCCCCAGGATGCCGGATATGGTCCCCAGAAAAAAGGCCAGCACCATGGACCAGGCACTCAACTTGAGGGTGGTGCCGAAGCCCTGGAGCAGCATGTTGGCCTGAAACCGGCCGGTTACAGGATCCCTGAACAGAAAATATCCGGGAATGACCCGCCAGTCCCAGTGATAGTCCAGAACATGGACCATCCTGAGAAAAAAAAGCAAGACCCCGGCGGCCACAGTCATCATCACTGCCAGGTCCACCAGGGTCACCCGTCGTACAGGTTTATTTAACAAGGTTTTCCCATTCTCTGGATTCAAACCAAAACGCTTTTTTCTCCTCTAAGAACCCACTGGCATGCATGGTGATGATCCAGTTGTTGAAATAGTTGAGGGCATCGGGATCTCCTTTCCGGACCGCAAACCCGATGGGTTCTTTGGTGAAATTCTCCTTGAGCGGCACAAACAGCTTGTCCGGGTACTTGAGGGCATGGAACAACGGCATGGGGGCGGAGGACACCACGGCATGGACCCTGCCCAGGTTGAGTTCCTGCAGGGCCTGACTCTCATTTTCAAACAGGCGGAGCTGGGCCTCAGGCAGAAATTTTCTGGCGGCCTGTTCCGCAGTGGTGCCCATGCGCACGGCAATGTTCACCTCGTTTTTGTTGAAATCCGCCAGTGTTGAAAACCCTTCTGCTTTCTGCCGGTGGGCCACCATGGACATGCCGGAATAGTCATAGGGCATGGTGAAATTCACCTTCAGGTTCCGCTCCGGGGTGATGCCCATGCCGCCGATGATCACGTCGAACTTTCCGGTCATCAGGGCCGGGATAATGCCGGACCAGGCGGTGGGGACGAACTCCACCGAAACTCCCATGTCCTGGGCCAGCCGGGTGGCCACATCGATCTCAAACCCGATCAGTTTTCCCTGTTTGTCTTTCATGGCCCAGGGCACAAATGTGGACATGCCCACCCGGATCACCTTGTCTTTCTGAATTTTTTCAATGACGCTTTCCTTTGCCAGCTGATCCCCCAGATCCCCTGCCAGGCAAATAAAAAACGGCATGAAAAGAATCAGGGATACCATGCAGATAATTTTTTTCATCTTTTCTCCTTTTTCACCGGTTACCGTTAATGGATAAATTTTATCCGGTTCTCAACCTGCCGGACAATGAATGACAACGTTGCCGTAATGCACAGATAACATAATGCCACCACAAACCAGATTTCAAAAGTCAAAAATGTTTCGGAAACGATCTTCTGTCCCTGCATGGTCAGATCATAGATGGAAATGGTGCTGACCAGGGCGGAATCCTTGATCAAGGCCACACTCTGGCCAGCCAGCATGGGCAGGGTCTGCCGCAGCATCTGGGGGACAATGACCTTGAAGTAGATCACCGGGACCGGCAGGCCGATACTCTGGGCCGCCTCCCACTGGCCTTTGGGAATATTGATGATACCCGACCGGATGATTTCCGAGGAATAGGCCCCTTCAAACAGGCTCAAGGCAATCACGGCGGATGTAAAGGCGGACAGGTTCAAAACCGGGGATATCACAAAATAGATGACAAAGATCTGAATCAGCAGCGGGGTGTTGCGAATGGATTCCACATAGCACCAGGACAGCACCCGCAGTGACACAAACGGGGAGAGCCTTGCCAGGGCTGATGCCATGCCGACCCCCAGTGCCAGCACCAGTGAAATGCCTGAAATCTTGAGGGTGACCCATAATCCCTGCAGGAGCACCC
>DATHSR010000431.1:0-10484 GCA_035464035.1 Desulfotignum sp.
TGAAATTAATTTTTTGCCGCCAGCTCCGGATCCGGGGTTGACTTGATGGTCTGCTTGTCGCCGGCCAGGTGGCGGCGGGCCTTTTCCTTGATCTTTTTTATCTGGGTCTGCACCTTGTCCGAAAGGCCGTCAAGGGCGGAATACATGGTTTCCGCCTCATCTTTGGCATGGATTCTCAGTTTGTCGCTCACCAGATTTATTTCCGCAATATGACGGATTTTCTCTACAGATAAAACAAGGCTTGCTTCGCCCGGGGCATCCAGAATTTTGTCCAGCCGGTCCAGTTTTTCCTGGGCATAGGATTTGAGGGCGTCCGAGGATTCCATCTGTTTGAAAGTAATGGCTATCTGCATGAAACTGTCCTCCTTGACCTAAGGTTGATTGCGGCGGTTATCTCCCTGTCGCTTAATTAAGATAATGACCACCAATGACGGCAAAGTCAATTTTTTTTCCAGGAATTTTTCTGCGCTTGTTGTGACCTTCCGATTGCTGTATACTGGGGATCACTGTTTATATCCCCCACTGCCTGGAAAGGAGACTGCCATGACCTGCGCCCGAGACATCATGAAAACCCGAATCATCAGTGTGACCCCGGATACCGACATTACCCGGGCCGTGAAAATACTGCTGGAAAACCACATCAACGGGGTGCCGGTGGTCACTGACAGCGGCGAGCTTGCGGGCATCCTGTGCCAGAGCGATCTGATCTTTCAGCAGAAAGAGGTGCCCATTCCACCGATTTTCACCATCCTGGACTCCATCTTTCCGCTGTTCTCGTCAAAAAAACTGAATGAAGAATTCCAGAAGATCGCCGCAGTCACCGTGGCCCAGGCCATGGTCAAGGAGGTGGTGACCGTGACGCCGGACACACCGGTCAGTGAGATCGCCAGTCTGATGGTGGAAAAACATTTTCATACCATCCCGGTGGTGGACGGCAAAACCCTGGTGGGGATCATCGGCAAGGAAGATGTCCTCAGAACCCTGACCGCAGGTGACTGATCTTTGGGCATCTTGTGCCCGCACACCGGATTGGCCCCTGCCGGATCTGTCAACCCCCCGACCCACAGGAGGCGGTGATGGCCTATTTTGATTTCAGCAGTTTTGAATCCTCCTTTCACCAGTATGTGCGGTATGTCCTGGGCAAGCCCGTGTCCGAGGCCACACCCAGAGATCAGCTCAACGCGGTGTCCTATGCCGTGGGCAAATACCTGATGGACATCCATTTCGACACCCGGGACCGGTTTGAAAAAACCAGCGCCAAACAGGTGTACTACCTGTCCATGGAGTTTCTCATCGGCCGGCTGCTGTCCAACAACCTGCTCAACCTGGGAATCTACAACGCCTGTGACCGGTTTCTCAGAAAGCAGGGGATCCGCCTGGAAGCGCTGGTGGAGGAGGAGCAGGACCCGGCCCTGGGCAACGGCGGGCTGGGGCGCCTGGCCGCCTGTTTCCTGGATTCCATGGCCAGCCTGGACATACCGGGATACGGCTACGGCATCAACTACGATTACGGCCTGTTCCGCCAGGTCATCATCAACGGGTATCAGCAGGAACGGCCCGACTACTGGCCCAACCGGTCCTCCCCCTGGCTGATCCGCCGCTCCGGGGAGCAGTATGTGCTGCCCATTTACGGAAAAATCGAGGAGACCCTGGACCGCACCGGCCGCTACACCCCGGTGTGGACCCACCGGAAGCTGCTCATCGGCCGGCCCCATGACATCATGATCTCCGGCCATGGGGGCCGCACCGTGAACCGGCTCCGGCTTTTCTCCGCCGCCGCGTCCGAGGATTTTGACATCGATATTTTCAACGACGGGGACTATATCAAGGCGGTGGAACGGAAAATCCGGTCCGAGAGCGTCACCAAGATCCTGTATCCCTCGGACTCCAAGGAGACCGGCAGGGAACTGCGCCTGATCCAGGAATATTTTCTGGTGGCCTGTGCCATCCGGGACATCGTCCGCAGTTTTGAAGCCCGGCGTTCCGATTTTGAACGGTTCCATGAACAGGTGGCCATCCAGCTCAACGACACCCACCCGGCCCTGGCGGTGCCGGAACTGATGCGCAAACTGGTGGATGAAAAAGAGATGACCTGGGAAAAAGCCTGGGATGTGACGGTGAAAACCCTGGCCTTCACCAACCACACCCTGCTGCCCGAAGCCCTGGAAACATGGCCGGTGTCCATTCTCAGAAAAGTGGTGCCCCGGCACCTGCAGATCATTTTTGAAATCAACCAGCGGTTCATCTCCCTGGTCAAGGAACGGTTCGGCCCGGACAACCATGACATGATCGCCCGGATGTCCATTATCCAGGAAGGCGGCGAACAGCTGGTGCGCATGGCCAACCTGGCCATCATCGGCAGCCACTCGGTGAACGGGGTGGCAAAAATCCATTCCGACCTGGTCAAAACCCGGCTGGTTCCGGAATTCTATTCATTGTGGCCGGAAAAGTTCAACAACAAGACCAACGGGGTCACCCCCCGGCGGTGGATCGTTTCCTGCAACCCGGAACTGGCAAAACTGATCACCGATGCCATCGGCAGGCGCTGGATTGCCGACCTGGATCTGATCTGGGAACTGGAAGCGTTCCAGAGCGATCCCGGATTTTTAGACCGGTTCAGGGCCGTCAAGCAGGCCAACAAAAACGCTCTGGCCGCCTACATCAAAGATACCGTGTTCGAAACCGTGGATCCAGAATCCATTTTCGACATCCAGGCCAAGCGCATCCACGAGTACAAGCGCCAGCTGCTCAATGTGCTGCACATCATTCACCTGTACCTGTCCATCAAAGATGACAACCAGGATCTGGCCGCCCCCCGGACCTTTATCTTTGCCGGCAAGGCAGCCCCGGGGTACCAGACGGCCAAGCTCATCATCAAGCTGATCCACAACGTGGCAGCTGCCGTGAACAAAGACCCGGCGGTGAACCGACAGCTCAAGGTGGTGTTTCTGCCCGACTACCGGGTGTCGCTGGCGGAACGTCTCATCCCGTCGGCAGACGTGAGCGAACAGATCTCCACCGCCGGCATGGAGGCGTCAGGCACCGGCAACATGAAATTCGCCATGAACGGGGCCCTTACCATCGGGACCCTGGACGGTGCCAATATCGAAATCTTCGAACAGGTGGGCAAGGACAATATCTATATTTTCGGCCTGACCGTAGAGGAAGTGACGGCCCTGCGTCCCCATTACCAGCCCAAAGAATATCTGGAAAAAGACGACCGCCTCAGACGGGTCATCTATGCGCTGCGGTCCGACCGGTTCAGTTCCTCGGAACCCGGTATTTTCCGGCCGCTGTACAATATCCTGATGTCCCCCGGGGACCTGTACCTGCACTTTGCCGATTTCAGCGCCTATACCGCGGCCCAGGAAGCCATTGCAATGGATTATCAGCAGACCGCCAAATGGAATACCAAGTCATTGATGAACACCGCCCGCACCGGGTTCTTTTCCAGTGACCGCACCATCAAGGCCTATGCCGATGACATCTGGGGGATCCGCTCTCAGACCCAGGAAAAAGATCTCTGGTAAAAAGCGGCATCAAAGACTGTGTTCGAGCACCAGGGCGGTCCGGGACGGCAGGTACAGCGACAGCCGGTGCTGCTCACAAGATCCGGAGTGCGCTGAAACCGTGGAGAAAACCTGGTCCGGCGCCAGCCGGTCATGCCCCCCGAACCGGGACTGGTCGGTGTCCAGAATCAACCGGTACCTGCCCTGGGGCGCATCCACCCGGTAGTCGAAATAAGAGCGGACCGGGTGGAAATTAAAAACAAAAAACAGGGCGTTTCTTGCAAAAGCGATGATCTTCTGGTCTTCATGGATATGGAACAGCACCGGATTTTTTGGGGCACTTCCCAAAGCGTTCCGGGCCAGCCGGATCATGTGCCGGTCAAACCGGTACAGGGTGCTGTAGAACAGATCCGGGTCATATTTGAGCGACCACTGCCGCCGGGCGTACTTGAAGGAAAAATGGTTCCTGTGGGAGGGAAAATCCACCCATTCCGGATGGCCGAACTCATTGCCCATGAAATTGAGATATCCGGCATGGGCCGTGGCCAGGGTGATCAGCCGGACCATCTTGTGCAGGGCCACGGCCCGGAAGGTTTCAATGCCGGCATGGTCCTTGTGCATGTCCGTGTAGATCCGGGAACCCATCAGTCGCATCATCAGGGTCTGGTCCCCCACCAGGGCCTGGTCGTGGCACTCGGCATAGGAGATGGTGGCCTCCTCGGGCCGACGGCTAGTCAGCTCGTGCCACAGCCTTCCCAAAGGCCAGTCCTCATCCCGGGTGTCCTTGACCAGCTTGATCCAGAAATCGGCGATCCCCATGGCAAACCGGAAATCAAACCCGTATCCGCCGGCTTCGACGCCCGCGGCCAGGCCGGGATATCCGCTCACATCCTCGGCAATGGTGGCGGCGGCGGGATTGAGTTCATGCACCAGACGGTTGGCGGCATACAGATAGCTCAGGGCATCGGTATCCACATCCGGGCCGAAGTAATCGGCATACCCCGTAAAGGCCCGGTTCAGGCCGTGGTCTGAAAACACCATGGAGGTCACCCCGTCAAACCGGAACCCGTCCACATGAAACGTCTCGATCCAGTACCGCAGGCAGGACAGCAGAAATTTCACCACCATGGGCTTTCCATAGTCAAAACACCGGGAATCCCACAAAACATGCATGCCCCGGGGACCGTCATGGAAAAACTGATGCAGGGTGCCGTCAAACCGGGACAGGCCCTCCACCTCATTTTTCACGCTGTGGGACTGGATGATGTCCATGAACACCCGGATGCCTTCCCCATGGGCCGCATCGATGAGCGCCTTGAGTTCCTCGGGGGTGCCGAACCGGGAGGACGGGGCGAAAAACGAGGACACATGATACCCGAAGGACCCGTAATAGGGATGCTCCTGCACAGCCATCAACTGGAGGGTGTTGTAGCCGGCATCCTTGATCTTGGGCAGGATGTGGCGCCGGAATTCGGTCCAGGTGCCGATGCGCCCGGCTTCCAGGGCCATGCCGGCATGGGCCTCGTAGATCAGGACAGGGCCGGAAGGACGGGCCGGGGCCGGGGACTGCCAGGCATACGGGGCGGGCGGATCCCATACCTGGGCGTTGAAAATCAGGGTGCAGGGATCCTGGACCACCCGCCGGGCCGCCGTGGGGATCCGGTCCCCCTGCCCGCCGGGCCAGATCACCTTCAGGCGGTACAGGTCTGTGTGGGAAAACCGGTTTTCAGGGAAACGGGCCTGGAAAATCCCGGCATCGGTTCTGGGAACCTGGAAATCGGGGGTGCACCGCCACTGGCTTTTGTCGCAAACAATGAACATCTCGGTGGCATTCGGGGCCCATTCGGTGAACACCCACTGGTGTCGGGAAGGGTCAAAATGCAGGCCGAACTGCAGATGGTAATCGGCAAAACCGGTCAATGACCCGGCATGGCCGGCCCGGATCTTTTTCTCCAGGTCCCGGGCCGCCCGGAGCCGGGTCCGGATAGTACCGGCATGGGGCAGCAGACCGGGATCGTTGAAAATACCCGGATCAGACAAGGAAGGGTCTCTGGAGCATTTTTTCATACAGATTGATGTATTCCTCCGCACACCGGGAG
This sequence comes from Desulfotignum sp., assembly GCA_035464035.1. GTDB lineage: Bacteria > Desulfobacterota > Desulfobacteria > Desulfobacterales > Desulfobacteraceae > Desulfotignum. The sequence continues at coordinate 5,609 of DATHSR010000431.1, forward strand.
TGATTGAATCCCAGCACGCTGTCGATCATGATCCGGTGAATCTGCTGCTCCTTGCCCTGCTCGTCTGTGAGAAAAAATTCCATGGCCCGGTCAATGGCCCAGGACAGGCCCTGGGCGTCATGGACGGAAAACACAAAGCCGTTGCCGGTGTTGGATGCCGGATCCAGGGGGGTGACCGTGTCATGGAGCCCGCCGGTGTCGAACACAATGGGCAGAGATCCGTAGATGCCCCCGATCATCTGGGGCAGCCCGCAGGGCTCAAAGGCCGAGGGCATGAGCACGAAATCAGATGCGGCAAAGGCCTGGTGGGACAGGCCCTCGTTGAATCCGCAGATGCTGACGCGCCGGCCCAGGCCGTGAAGCCGGACAATTTCATGGAAATGTTTTTCATAGGCCCCGGAGGCGACGGACACGATCTGCAGCCCCTGGTCCCAGTACCGGTCCACGATCTGGTACATGATCTGTGCCAGCAGCTGGCACCCCTTCTGTACCGGGTCCAGCCGGGAAGGCCAGAAGAACAGGGGGGCGTGTTCGTTTTCCTCCAGGTCCAGAATTTTCTGCAGATAGGTCTTGTTGGCCGCCTTGAACCGTTTGTGGTTCTTGGGGCCGAAGTTGTGGCGGATCAGGTCATCCACCGCCGGGTTGAATTCCGGGTCCGGCGCATTGAGAATCCCTGTGGCGCACCCGGCATAGTATTTGTTGGACAGTTCGTTTTTCAGGCAGGACTCCACAAACGGGTGACGGTGTTCCACAATCTCTTTGAGAAACGTGGGGCTCACGGTGTTCACATAGTGGGCCGCAAACACCCCGGAGGTGAGAAAATCCACCCGGTTCCGGTCCCGGCTCTCCTCATAGTTGAGCGGCGGTTTCTTGAAATACAGCCACTGCCAGAAAGAGGCCGCGTCAATGCCCCGGTCCTCGATCTCCGCCAGGGTGGAAGTCATGGTGTGAATGTTGTGGATGGTGAACAGGCAGGGGATCTCCATTTTCCGGGACATGGCCGGGATCAGGCCGGTCATCCAGTCGTTGCAGTGGATGATGTCCGGCTCCACCCTGGGGATGATGTTGTTGATCACCTCCCGCTGGAACGCCAGGGACACCTTCAGGTCCATGTCGGAATAACCGGAATAGACATTGTTCAGATAATAGAAGGCCCGGTCCGCGGCCAGGTGGATCCGCTCCTCATCCAGGCGCTTGCGGATCTTGGCCAGCTCCCGGCTGTGGGTTTTGGTGGTGGCGCCGTCAAAGATCGACCGGTAGTCGGGCAGTGCCACGTGCACATCACACCCCAGGTCGAACAGGGCGGAAATCAGGGCCGCAGACACATCTGCCAGCCCCCCTGCCTTGGCTGAATAGTTGGACCGCTCCCCCATGTCTTCGGGAAGATAGGACACTTCCGGCGTTACAATGAGAATTCTGGGTTTCTGGGCCATCTGCCGCCTCCTGTGATTTTATACCCCCGTTTCACCTGCCCCCGGGCGGACCGTTCACTCATCGGCCGCCACCCAGGTGATCAGTCCCGGTGCATTGCGCAGCACGTCATCGCCGCTGGGGATCACCCGCGCCGTGTAACCGAACCGTCCGGAATCCATGCACACCACCTGGCATCCGTAAACATGGGTGCCCGGAGAAACGGTGTGCTGAAGTTCCATGGTCTCGGCCCGGCTGCCCTCCAGGTCCCCGGTCCCCCGCAGCCTGCCGTGGTAGATCTGGACCTCCACCTCATCCGGGGTCAGTTCCCCTAAAAACACCTCGAGCACCACACTGAAGGTGTCTCCCACGGCAAAATTCGACACCGGGGTAATCCTGGGCCGTGACACCCGTATATGGGACCACAGGGCATTGAGCCGGGACTGGGTCAATGCCAGTTCCTTGGCTTTTGCGGCTGAATGTTCCGTGAGCGCCTTCAGGTTTTGGGCTGCCGGGATATAAAACCGGCCGCAGTATTCCCGGACCATGCGGTCGCTGGAGAAATCGGTGATGGCCATTTTCATGGCCGCCTTCATCATCTGAATCCATTTCCGGGGCGGGTTGCCCCGCTTCCGGTCATAAAAAACAGGGATCACGTCATTTTCCAGCACGTTGAACAATGCCTGGCTCTCCACCTCATCCTGATACTCGGGATCCTGATAATCGTACCCGTTGCCGATGCGCCAGCCCCGGGTCTCGTCAAACCCCTCACACCACCACCCGTCGAGGATGGACAGGTTCAACCCCCCGTTGGCCGCCGCCTTCATCCCGGAGGTGCCGCAGGCTTCATAGGGACGCCTCGGGGTGTTGAGCCATACATCACACCCGTGGACCATGTACCGGGCGATGTTGATATCATAGTTCTCCAGGAAAACGATCCGGTTCCGGACCTCGGTCTGCCTGGCAAAATCCACAATGCGCTTGATGATGGCCTTGCCCTCGTTGTCATTGGGATGGGCCTTGCCGGCAAACACCATCTGGACCGGGTGTTCCGCGCTGGTGATGAGCCGGGTGAGGCGGTCGGGATCCTTGAGCAGGAGCCCGGCCCGCTTGTAGGTGGCGAACCGCCGGGCAAAGCAGAGGGTGAGCACCCCGTGGTCCAGGGCCCCGGATACTTCATCCAGCAGGGTTCTGGCGGCATTGCGGCGCTCATACTGGGCCACCAGCAGGTGCCGGCACTTCCGGATGAGCGTGGACCGGTCCATTTCATGCACATGCCACAGGTCTGCGTCCGCAATGTGGTCGATACGGGCCACCAGGTCCGGATCCGACTGGCGTTCGGCCCAGTCCGCTGCCAGGTTTCTCTCCAGCAGCGCATTTTTCTGGCGGGAGATATAGGAGTTGATGTGCACCCCGTTGGTGACATGGGAAATGGGGATCTCCTCTTTCCGGCGCCGGGGCCACAGGCCCTGCCACATCTGCCGGGCCACCTGGCCGTGCAGCCGGCTCACCCCGTTGATATACCCTGAAAACGACACCCCGAAGCAGAACATGGAAAACTTGTGCTCCCCGCCGGCGCCGGGCACCTCTCCCCAGGACAGCAGCTCCTGTTCGGAAATGCCGAATTTTTCCGCATAGGGCGAGATATAGGGCCGGACCAGGTACTTGTCAAACTCATCATGACCGGCCGCCACCGGCGTGTGGGTGGTGAACACCGAACTGCGCCGGCAGATCTGGGAGGCGCTCTGAAAGGTCAGGTCATACTGGTCCATGATCAGGGCGATCCGTTCCAGTCCGGCAAACGCGCAATGTCCCTCGTTCATGTGGCACACCGACGGAAACAGGTCCATGGCCTTGAGCGCCTTGATCCCCCCGATCCCCAGCAGCACCTCCTGGGCCACCCGGACCTCCCCGTGACTGGCATAGAGCCGGGAGGTGACGTTCCGGACGGTTTCGGAATTTGCCGGCAGGTTGGTGTCCAGCAGCAGCAGCCGGATCTTTCCCACCTTGACCTGCCACACCCAGGCCTGGATCATCCCGTCCGGGCCGGGAACCTCTATCAGCAGATCCGTGCCGGCGGCATCGGTGACTTTCTGGGCCGGCAGATCAAACACATCGATGATGGGATAGGTTTCCTGTTGCCACCCGTTGTGGTCCAGGTACTGCCGGAAGTATCCTTCCCGGAACAGCAGCCCGATACCGGTCAGCGGCAGTCCCAGGGCCGAAGATGCCTTGAGGTGGTCCCCGGCAAGAACTCCCAGGCCCCCGGCAAAAAACGGCATGGATTCATGAAGACCGAATTCCATGGAAAAATAGGCCACGGTTTCCCTGGGACCCAGGTCCAGTTCCCGGATCCTTGAAGTTTCTGAAAACATGGTCTCAAACCGGACCTTGACCCGGGCCAGCTGGCCCAGAAAGCTGTCATCCCTGGACAGTTGCTCATACCGGTGCTGGGAGATACGGGCCAGAAACGCCACCGGATTTTTCCCCACCGACTCCCACTGCACCGGATTGATCCGGCGGAACAGGTCGATGGCCTCATCATTCCAGCTCCACCACAGGTTTCTGGCCAGGTAGTCCAGAAAGGCCAGCGGTTCGGGGATGGCGGGATACACTTTGTAAATCTGCATTTCCTGCATGGGGTCAGGGTCTCCTTGGAGATAGTTTATGTACCACCCGTGCCGCCTCGCTCACCCCCCAGGCCTGGGCGTCACACCCCCGGGGGGTATGGGGAAAGTCCCCGTCCAGGATCTCGGGAATATAGCCGGCCGCACCGGTTCGCATCAGGTGTTTCAGGCTGCCCAGCCAGGCCAGGCAGGTGGCATGGCTCTTTTCTCCGAACACCGCGGCCCAGGCTTCACAGAATACCGGAAACGGCCAGGTCCAGGCCGTCCCGTTGTGATAGGCCGGCTTTCTTTTCGTGTCCTCATCCCCCTGATACACCCCGGCATAGGGACGATGGGGATCATTGAGCGCCTGTCCGTTGTGAACAACGGGCAGGGGCACGGCAACCGGCCTGTCGGCCAGGCTCCGGATGCCGCCGGGCACCAGCAGTTCCAGGCAGGTCTCCACGGTTTTTTCTGCCATGGGGCCGGGATCGATGACCCCCAGGGTGAACAGCAGCAGCTGGTTGGGCCGCAGGGCATCGTCGGCCACGGCCCGGGATGCCGGCCCATCACCGTGCAGGCAGTCGCTGAAATACCCCAGAGACTCATTCCAGAACAGGTCCGCCACCGCCTGCCTGACGGCCCGGGCCGTGGTCCCCCAGCCGCTGCCCGGATCGATCCGGTCCAGCAGCATCAGGGCATTGTACCACAGGGCCTGGATCTCCACCGGGTACCCCTGACGGGGGGAGCCGGCCGGAAAACTGGTGTCCATCCAGGTGAAATGGGACGGGCTGTAGAGAAGCCGGGTGTCCGGATCCATCCGGACTCCGGTGGGGGTGCCGGCCATCATGGACCGGGCC
>DATHSR010000432.1:0-4550 GCA_035464035.1 Desulfotignum sp.
GTGGTGGGCCGCATGATGGCCGAACTCATCGATGCCTGCGAAAAGGGCCTGGATCATGACAAGGAACCGTTCCAGTATGAGTTCAAATACACCAAACGGACACTGAATGTGGGATTTTTCTCCAGAAAACGGGAAATCAACTATAATTCCAGTTTCTCTGTAAACGGCTAGCATCGTTACCCAACGGCGCTGCTGACCCGGCCGATCATTGCCGGGTCAGCGGGGTCAGGCACAACGTGCGGTTATCCAGGGGCAGGGCCGGGGAACACCCTGGCACTGCCCCTTTCAATTTTTATAAGGTGAACAGTCATGCAAATTTACGTCTGCGTCAAACATGTACCGGATTCCGCCGCCAACATCCACATCCTGGATGACATCCGGATCGATGAGTCTGTGGCGTTTCTGCTCAATCCCTATGATGAGCATGCGGTCACCGAGGCTGCGGCCCTCAGAAACCAGGTGCCGGACAGCGAAATCATCGCCGTGTGTGTGGGAAAGCCGGATGCTGAAAAAACCATCCGGTCCGCCATGGCCATGGGGGCTGACAGAGGCCTGCTGGTGGAAACCGATGCTGCGTGTGACAGCATCACCACGGCCCGGGCCCTGCACGCCGCCATTGCCGGGGACGGGCAGCCGGACATCATTCTCACGGGCAAGGAATCCATCGATGCGGAAGGGATGCAGACCCTGTTCCGGCTGGGAACCCTGTTTGATTTTCCCGTGGTCACCAATGCCGCTTCCCTTGAAATAAAGGGGGACCGGGCCACAATCACCTGTGAGCTGGCCGGGGGGCGGTCCCGGACCTTTTCTGTGGCCATGCCCTGCGTGGTGGGGGCGGGCCGGGGCTTGAACACCCCGGGATATCCGACCTTTCCCGATGTGGTCAAATCCCGGAAAAAACCGGTCCGGACCCTCTCTCTGGACAGCCTGGGCATCACCGTGGGGCCGGGGTCTGCAACCATCACGGCCCTGACCCCTCTGGTACAGAAGCGGCAGCCAGAAAAAATCACCGGCACCCCTGCGGAACAGGCTGCCGGGATCATCCGGATTTTAAGACAGGAGGCAAAAGTGATATCATGAAACAGGCAGGCATTCTCATAGAAATGGAAAACAGCCGGGTCAAGGAAACCAATTTCGGGATGATCACCCTGGCGGCCGGCACGGATGCCGCCCTGCACGCGCTGGTGCTGGACGGCATCAATGACGCAGCCGCAGCCCGCCTGGCGGAATACGGCATCCACACCATTGTGGACCTGGCCCTTCCCCAAGATCCCCATGTCCGGCTCAATCCCGCGGTCCGGGCCCAGGCCGTGGCCTTTGCGGCCCGCAAATTGACCCTGGACACGATCCTGGGACTGTCCTCTGCCGAGGGAAAAGATATCATCCCCCGGGTGGCGGCCCTGATGGATGCCCCCCTGGTGATGGACTGCGTGGATGTTGATTTTGGAACAAACACGGCAAAGACTTCCCAGTATTCAGGCAAGGTGATGGCGGATATCGCCCTGACCGGAGATGTGGTGATATTCGGCATCCGGCCCAATGCCGTGCCGCCGGTGCCGGCCCCGGCAACGGCAGAGACCCTGGCCATGGATCCCCGGGTGTGTGCCCCTGAAAACCTGACGCTCATGTCCTGGGATGATGGAGAGGACGGCGGAACCGGCAGCCTGGCCGAGGCCGACATCATCATTGCCGGCGGGCGGGGCCTGAAAAACAGGGAAAATTTTTCCCTGATCTTTGAGTGCGCAAAAAAACTGAACGCCGCACCCGGGGCATCCCGGGTGGCAGTGGATGAAGGCTGGGTTTCCTACGCCCTCCAGGTGGGCCAGACCGGGGAAAAGGTCAGCCCCCAGGTCTATATCGCCTGCGGCATCTCCGGATCGATCCAGCATTTTGCCGGCATGAAGACCGCCAAAATGATCATTGCCGTGAACATGGATGAAAACGCCCCCATCATGGCCCATTGCGATTACCAGGTTCAGGGGGATCTGTTCGAGATTCTCCCGGAACTGATCAGACAGCTTTGAAATGAACCGGTTATCCCATCAAAACGCCCGGCGGTTTTTATCCGGACTGGACAATGCCAATTTTCTGGCTGTTTTCGACGAATACAGCGACGGGGTTCTGATCACCAATGCGGACGGCATCCTGGTCTATTACAACCGGGCCATGTCCCGCATCGATGAGCTGGATCCCGAACACGCCCTGCTGAACCACGTGACGGACGTGTATGACCTGACCAATGAAACCAGCCTGATCATGCAATGCCTGATCACCCGGCAGCCCATCATTGACGAGCCCATCTACTACCGGACCCGCAGGGGCAAATTTGCCAACACCATTCACAATGTCCACCCCATTTTCAACCAGAACCAGCTGGTGGGGGTCATCTGCTTTGTGCGCGATTTCAATGTGCTCACAGAAACCCTGTCGGTCATGCACCTGCCCGAAAACCAGCAGCGCCTTCTTCAGTACGACATTACCTTTGATACCATCATCGGCCGGGATCCGGCCTTTGGTGAGGCCCTGCGTGCGGCCCGCATGGCGGCCAACACCCCGTCTCCGGTGATGCTTTACGGGGAGACCGGCACCGGAAAGGAGTTGTTTGCCCGGGCCATCCACAACCACAGCCCCAGACATGAAAAAAAATATACCCCGGTCAACTGTGCGGCCATCCCTGAGAACCTGCTGGAAGGCATTCTGTTCGGCACCTCCAAAGGGGCGTTCACCGGGGCCATCAACAAGGCCGGCCTGTTTGAGCGCACCAGTCAGGGCACCATCTTTTTAGATGAAATCAACTCCATGCCCGTGGGCCTCCAGAGCAAGATCCTGCGCATTGTCCAGGAAGGAAAAGTCCGGCGGGTGGGGGCGCTCAAGGAGATCAAATTTGATCTGAAAATCATCTCTTCGGTGAACCAGGATCCCCATACCTCCATGGCCAACGGCAGCCTGCGGTCGGACCTGTTCTACCGGCTCGGGGTGGTGTTCATCCACATTGTGCCCCTGCTGGTGGGCCACTTCATCGACAAGCACAACAAGGCCCTGGGCCGTCAGGTGGCAGGCGTGGAAGCGCCGGTCATGGACCTGTTCCACCAGTACCCCTGGCCGGGCAACGTCAGGGAACTGGAGCATGTCATTGAAGGGGCCATGAACATCATGGGCTTGGACAACCGGATCCGGATCAGGCATCTCCCGTCCCATTTTACCAGCAGCCTGGGTGTCCCCCAGTCCGGCGGCACCAAAGCCGGCCGGTGGCTTCCGTCCCATATCCGGTCCGGAGAAGCGGATGCCGTCAAAACGCCGGATCTGATTGTCAATAAGAACGAACATGAAAAAAAACTGGTGCTGCAGGCATTGATGCAGTTCCGGGGCAATGTCACAAGGTCTGCTGAAAAACTGGGAATTTCCCGGCAGCTGCTCTACTATAAAATGAAGAAATTCAACCTGACCCGGGACCGGTTCAGATAACGGCGCCCGGGTACGGACACACTCACCGGCGCAGGTGATCCGGAATCCGGCACACCGGAATGGGGTCCATCTTATGCCGGTTGGCGGCATGCAGTCTTTCAAACAGGGCCAGCACCTGTTTCTGCCGGTCATCCAGAATCTGCGCTTTCTTTTCTTTCCGACCCAGGGCGATATGCGCCATGGCCCACTCCAGCTCGTCATACCCGGCCCCGATCTGCCCTTCGTCGGTGCGGTTGTCGTCCCACAGCCCGTCGGTGGGCGGGGCAGTGATGATCTCCGGTGCAATGCCCAGGGCCCGGCCCAGGGCATACACTTCGGATTTCATCAAATCGGCGATGGGAGAGATGTCCACCCCGCCGTCCCCGTATTTGGTATAAAATCCCACCCCGAAATCCTCCACCTTGTTGCCGGTGCCGGCCACCAGGCGACGGTGGTGCCCGGCAAACGCGTACAGAGCCAGCATGCGGAGCCGGGACCGGGTGTTGGCCATGGTCAGCCCGTCCTGGATCTCTGGAGGAAAATGCTCCTGGATGCTGGAAAATACCGGCGTCAGGTCCAGGTCCATTGACGTGACGTTGGGATACCTGTCTGTGAGCCAGACATTATGGGCCGACGCTCTTGAGAGCTGATCCATTGCCTGGCAGATGGGCAGGTTCAAGGCCATGACCGGGTGCCCGGTTTCGGCGCACAAGGTGGCGGTGACCGCCGAATCGATGCCGCCGGAAACCCCCACGCAGAATCCGGTGAGGCCTGAGTTTTCCAGATAGGTGTCCAGCCAGTCCACGATATGGGCAATCACTTTTCCGGGCTGCATGGTGTTGTCTCCAGCAAAAAGGTTGACATTTCTCCCGCTTATACCGGGATCCAGGGCTTTTTGTCAATGCCGGTGCTTTAGCCTTAACTCCTCCTTTTCTGTCAAAGAAAACAAGAAAATAAGGCGGGATACCTGGATTGCAGGTTTTCCCACCTCAAGCAGGAACAGGTCTTTGTCAGATCATCCTTAAAAGGCAGAACCCGTGTCGGGGAATTGTTTGCACAGCGGGAGCCGCGGGTGGGGGTGCCTTGCTGACGGACTGTCGGAGCCC
>DATHSR010000433.1:0-7972 GCA_035464035.1 Desulfotignum sp.
GATCCAAGAAAAGGCGCTTGAGTGCTATGACCAGATTATCCGGGCCTATTATGAAAACCGGGCCCCCGCGCTCAAAGACCGCACCTGGACACGACAGATGGCCGATTTTACCGGCCAGGTGATCCGGCCCCACATGAAAGCCTTTCTGGAAAAAAAAGGCTTTTTCATCCAATAACGCTTTGGCCGGCCTCATCCCTGACCAGCCGGGCCAGGGCGGTCTGACGCAGAGAGATATCCTGGTTTTTCACCGCCATGGCCAACGCCCGCCTTGTGCCCACAAACACCGCCAGTTTCTTTGCCCGGGTAATGGCGGTATAAATCAGGTTGCGGAACAGCATCTTGAAATGCTGGGTCATCACAGGGATGATCACTGCCTCGAATTCCGACCCCTGGGATTTGTGGATGGTGACGGCATAGGCCAGGTCCAGTTCCATGATGTCGGCCTGGCGGTAGAGCACCGGCGGGGTGTCCGAAGAAAACGCCACCGACAATGTCAGATCAGCGGCATTAATGGCGGTGATGGTGCCGATGTCGCCGTTGAACACATTCAGGTCATAATTGTTTTTCCGGTGAATGACCCGGTCCCCCACCCGGAACACCCGATAGCCCACGGTGAGCTGGGCTTTGCCGGGTCTCTCAGGGTTGACGGCCTCCTGGATCACCCGGTTCAGATTCACCGTGCCTAAGGATCCCCGGGTCATGGGCGAGAGCACCTGGATCTCTTGAGCGGGGCCGTGATATTTGGGAATCCATTCCAGATACAGTTTTTTGATGACATCCACGGCCGTCAAACCGTAATGCAGCGAAGACCAGGGATGGACCTTCCGGAGGACCGCCTGCAGTTCTTCCACCCGGGTGCCGGCCCGGGCCAGCTGCGCCAGGTTCACATGGGAAAAGTTCTCGGGAATCTGGATCTCGGTTTCATAGGGACGTACCGGTTCATTTACCCGGAACTCAAACAGGTCCGGGGGTGTCATCTCCTGTCCCGCATCCGCCTTATCCGGATGCATCACCGCCTTGATACGTTTGATAAACTGAAGCTGCGCTGCCGTGGCTTCGTCGGAATCCAGAAACAGACAGTCGGTTTTTTTACGCCACACGGACGGGTCCTTGAACGGGGATTCGATCCAGGGTATCTCCCCGGCGTTGATCTGGTGGGCATACTGAATGATCAGCGACTGGGCCGCCTGGCGGAAAATCTCTGTCAGCCGGAAACAGGTGATCTTTTTCGAGGCGATCAGATCCTTGAGCACATTGCCCGCACCCACCGACGGCAGCTGGTCCTGATCGCCGATCAGCACCACCTGACAGCCTTGCGGCACAGCTTTGAGCAACGAGGCCGTCAGGCTGATATCCAGCATCGAACATTCATCCACCACCAGGAAATCGGTTTCCAGGGGGGTGGCCTCATTTTTCTTGAACTGCCCGTTCTGCCACCCCAGCAGCCGGTGAATGGTTTTGGCTTCCCGGCCGATCACCTCTCCCATGCGCTGGGCCGCCCGGCCGGTGGGAGCGGCCAGGAGCACCCGGCGCTGCATGGCTTCCAGAAGGGCCACCAGAACCCGGGTGGCGGTGGTTTTGCCGCACCCGGGACCGCCCGTGAGAATGGAGATCCCTCTGGCTGCAATCCCCTCTATGGCCGCAGCCTGTTCACGGCTTAACTGCAGGTTCCGGGCGCTTGCGAACAGCTGAATCCACCGGCGGATACGGAGGCGGTCCACTGCAGCCGGATCGGTTATTTCAGCAACGCGCCGGGCCACATACAGTTCATCAAAATACAGGGACCTGGCATAATAACAGTCCTGGGGAGCTTGCTTGTCATCCAGAACCAGCATCCGCCGCATGAGCAGCCGGTCGGCTTCCATTTTTTCCAGAATGTCGGGCAGCGCGCCGCAAAGGTCCAGATCCAGCAACTCCCTGACCTGGTCCCGGATCTGAGAAAAGGTTAAAAAACAATGCCCGAAGTTTCTGGCTGCTGACAGCACATGACGGATGCCGGCAATGATCCGCTGGGGACTGTCCTTGGCCAGCCCCATGCTCAGCGCCACCTTGTCTGCGGAAAAAAAACCGATGCCGTAGAAATCATCGGCCAGGCGGTAGGGGTCCGCCATGACCTTGGCTATGGCATCATCGCCGTATGTCTTGTAGATACGCACCGAAAACAACGTGGAGATGCCATGGGACTGCAGAAACATCATCACGTCCCGGATGGCCCGGTGTTCGGCCCAGGCGGCAGATATCATCGCCAGTTTTTTTTCGGCAATGCCCGGCACCTCCATCAGCTGCTGGATCCGGTTTTCAAACACCTCAAGGGTCTGGTCCCTGAAATGGGCCACAATTTTTCCGGCGGTTTTGGGCCCCACCCCTTTGATGAGGCCGGACCCGAGATATTTTTCCAGGGCAGCGGCTGATGCCGGTTTTTTCTCTTCAGCCCGGGCCGCAGAAAACTGGCGCCCGTATTTGGGATGCATCTGCCAGGCCCCTTCAAAGGTCATGGTGGCCCCGGCAAACACTTTGGTCTGATGCACGACAACGGTTTCGCGCTTTTCCGGCGCATTGAACGGCACCACCTGAAGCACGGACCAGCCATTGTCCGCATTGTGATAGGTCACCCGGTCCACCACACCGCTCAGCTGCTCTCTGACGACCCCCCGGTCCGCCGGGATATCGGATTGTCCGTGGGGCGGCCCCTGAACCGCCGGGTATGAAAATTTACGATCTGACATGACGATCACCATATCTCAAACCAGGGGCCAAGGACAAGTCCTGGATGATATCTGCTTACCCCTTGACAGGTTTTCCAAGTTAATGGTACCAGTCTGGCTGACCGGTCGATTGATACACCAATTTCACACAAGGGGGCGGATCATGGACACAAACCCGATGAAGCAAAAAAACCTGGTTGCCCAGTGGGCTTTCGACACCCGGCCCATTCTGGGCAGGCTCCATTTATGGCTGGAGGATGTGCGCATAGAATGGATGCATGGCCGGCCGGCAGATGACCTGCTGGACACCATCTCATTTACCGACGACCGCACCGAAAAAATGATGGCCATGACCCTGGCGGTCACCGCACTGGGTACCCGGCTGTTCGGCCGGTACGGCCAGGGGGCCGGTCTGGAGAAAAAAGCGCTGAACTTCATTAAAAAAGATGCCGACGCCATCTCCGCCTATGCCATGAGCGAAAGCCTGTGGTACCTGACCCGGACCCTGCCGGAAAACCACGCCATCATGGTCTGCCTGGGAGAAGGCCTGATGCCCAAGGCCGGTGAAACATCAGAAATGGGAGCCAACCCCCTGCTGGGATTCGGCCGCATCTATGCCCGGCCCCAGGTGGCCAAATTCCTGGAAACCTGTGTGCGGCGGCTGATCAATGACCCGGCCTATACCTGGGATGAATTCAGACGGACCACCGCCAGACAGGGTATCACCATCTGGGGGGCGGCCATCGACACCCTGGAAAACACCTCGCGGTTTGCCAAGGGAGAGGAAACCGGACCACTGACCATACTGCATCTGTTTGACCAGCCCCTGGCCATCACCGACCAGTATGAAGGGTATATCGCCACCCTGGTGATCCCCAAAAAAATTGTGGACCGGGCGGCTGAAGATTCCCTGCTCATCGATTTCTTCACTCCCCGGCACCGCGTGGTCGAAGCGATCCAAAAAACCTATCCAGGCATCCTGCCGGAAAACATCCATGTGTGGACCCTGAGCGGTAAAAACCGGGCCGGCCGTATCGGACATATCTGGAAACAGTGGGAGACAGCCGGGGCTCATCTGGTGGAAGATGGCTGGACCCTGCCCACCGGGATGATGCCGTTCACCGATTCGGGCACCTATGCCCCCACCCTGGCCGTGGGGCTCTGGACCGATGACCGGATGATGCCCCACCTGTTCATTGTGGACGGATACGCCGCCTCTGCCGAAGCGATCCAGGCAGCCAGCCTGGCACCGATTCTGGATTTGTCCGTTTCACTGGCCGTGCTTTCCTCCAGCTTCCGGTTTGCCGCAGGCATGGATGCCGCCGCCATCAAACTGGATCCGGAAAGCGATGATTTTGATGTCCGTCTTAAAGATCTGGTGAAAGATCCACACCTGAATGCCGAGGTTGTCCATACCTACCGGGACAGCATCCGGTCAGCAAAAAAAGCGGGGATTCCCCTGGACAAGCGCACCATCAGCGCCGATGATCTGTTTTCTGAAAAAAAATGGCAGGTGCTGGCCGGTGCCGGATACATGCTGCCCGATCCCTACACCGGGGCACCGGGGGTCGCCCAGATCGCCGATGATACCTATGAGGTGACCGTGCGCCTGACCACGGCCCGGGGCGACAAGCGCATCACCTTTGCCCTGCGCCTGCTCAAGAACCTTCCAGAAAGCAAACTGGTCTTCAGCCCCCTGCTCAACCGTTTTCTCAAGGGCGAGGATTTCAGGCACCGGGCTGTAAAGATTTCCGATTCCGGGCGGATCCGCAATGAACTGCAGACCCTTTGTTCAGATGCATTGACCTATTCCGGCACCCGGATCACGCTGGAATTTAAAAAAATTTCCACGGCCACCATTTCCGAGACGGATCAGAAACTGCTGCGGCAGATATTGATCTGGTACAAGGAAAACTATCCCATCTGGTTTGAATGGCTGGAACTTCGGTGATATCCGGCAGATTTCCGGGTATCAGATGTGCCTGATGCGCTTTTCCGCCAGGGCCCGCCGGGTGCTTTCAATGGCATGTTTCTTCACATTGGCGATGTGCCGGGAGAGAACCGATCGGGCCTGTTTCAGGTCTTTTTTCTCGATGGCTTCATACAGTTGAATATGTTCGTTGTCCACCCTGTCCATGGGGGTGACAAACAGGATGTTCCCCCGGTATTTGAGATACAGCAGGTCAAACAGGTATTTCAGGGTATTGTTCTGAATCCGGTTCCCGGACAGCTGGGCCAGTTTCAGGTGGAACTCCATGTCCTTGAGCAGCCGGTCCTTGAGATAGATGTCCCGTACTGCTGCCAGGTGACTGTCCAGCGCTCTTTTCAACTGGCTGAGTCCCCGCTTGCCGATGGTCTCGATGGTGGCTGCCAGTAACGTCACTTCAATCTGTTCCCTGAACTCATAAATTTCCGTGATCTCTTCCAGGCTCACATTTTCCGTATAATAGCCCCGGTTGGGCTCATGCCGGACCAGGCCCTGGAACTCCAGGTGCTTGAGGGCCTGGATCACCGGCGTGGTGCTCATGTTCAACCGCTTTGCCAGATCCCCATAGGAAATTTTCTGGCCGGGAATAATCTCATTGTGGAAAAACATCGACCGGATGCCCATATAGGCTTCCCGGGTGAAATCTTCCTTGGTTTTTCTGACCCCGGATTTTTTTGTATTTTCCATGACCGTCATCCATATATCAAGACCGGGATAAAATCAATTAAAATTATGGGAATAATTCCTTGACATATTTCCTGTGAACCGGTAGAATCCGCCCGATATTTAATCAGATATTTGATCAGATTTTATCGTCTGGTCAAAACTAAAGGAGATCCATTATGGCATTTGTATTCATGGAAGGCAACGAAGCGGTTGCCGGGGGGGCCATGGCCGCCGGCTGCAATTTTTTTGCCGGCTATCCCATTACACCGGCCACCACCATATTCAATAACATGCTCCAGATGCTGCCCCCCAAAGGCGGTGTCTGTATCCAGGGAGAAGATGAGATCGCCTCCATGGGTTACTGCATCGGGGCATCCATGGCAGGCAAAAAAGTGCTCACCGCCACCTCCGGACCGGGCATCAGCCTCTACAGCGAGCACATTTCCTTTGCCATCGGCAGTGAAATCCCCCTGGTGATCGCCAATGTCCAGCGCCTGGGGCCTTCCACCGGGTCTGCCACACGGGGAGCGGATTCCGACATCCAGTTCATGCGGTGGGGATCAACCTCGGGCGCGCCGGTGATTGTCCTGGCCCCCAAGGATGCCAAAGACTGCCTGGAACTGACCGTGCATGCCTTCAATTTTGCCGAAGAGTTCCGGTGCCCGGTGTTCATCGCCTCCAACAAGGAGATCGGCATGACCAAGGAAAGCTTTGACATGGACGATCTGAACCTGCCGCCCATTGTCGCGCGCACCCCTTATACCGGCCCCGGCCCCTATGTGCCGTTTGCAGCCGATCCGGACAAGGCCCCGGCATTTCTGCCCATCGGCGGAAAAACCCTGGTGCGCCAGACTTCCTCCACCCACGGCCCGGACGGGTACATCACCATCGATCCCCAGGTCATTGCGGACATGCAGCAGCGGCTGCACACCAAGCTGGATGCCGCCATGGACCGGATCACCCTGTACGAGGAAAACCTGGTGCCGGACACCGACACCCTGGTGATCTCCTACGGCCTCACCTCCCGGGCGGTGGCGGATGCCGCCGCAACCCTGGCCGGCAGGGGACGGCCTGTTTCCACATTGTCGCTGAAAACCCTGTGGCCCGTACCCGAGACCCTGCTGCAAGAAAAAGCGGCACCGTTCAAACGGATTGTCGTCATCGAGATGAACCTGGGCCAGTATGTCAATGAAATCCGGCGTGTGCTGTGCGGCAAACCAGTGGATTTTTACGGCCAGATGAACGGTATTCTGATTCCCCCCGCCAAAATTATGGAGGCCATTGAAAATGACTAGTTTTTTAAATACCAGCCGACCCCCTGTATTCTGCCCGGGATGCACCCATGAACGCATCACCAGGAGCCTGGATGCGGCCCTGGTCAAGCTGGGCGTCCCGGACAACAAAACCGTGATCGTTACCGATATCGGGTGTTCCGGCCTGTTTGACACCTTTTTCAATGTCCATGCCCTGCACGGTGTCCACGGCCGGGCACTGACCTATGCCGCCGGCCTGAAGCTGGCAGACCCGTCTTTGAACGTCATCGTGACCATGGGGGACGGCGGCATGGGCATCGGCGGCGCCCATGTCCTGGCCGCCTGCCGCAAGAACCTGGACATGACCCTGATCATTTTGAACAACTTCAATTTCGGCATGACCGGGGGCCAGTACTCCGCCACCACCCCCAGCGATGCCCAGGTGGGATCCGAATTTCTCAACCAGGCGGAAATCCCCATGGATATCTGCGGCGTGGTGGAAAGTGCCGGCGCCACCTATGTGTCCAGAATTTCCGGGCACGATGAAGGCCTGTCCGACGAACTGGTGGCCGCCATGCAGCACAAGGGGTTTTCCGTGGTGGAGACCCTGGGGCTGTGTACCGGACGATACACCAAGCGCAACCAGCTCACCCCCAAGGTGATCGACCAGATGATTGCCCAAAGGCCCTCCCCGGGCGGGGTGATCGAAAAAAACCAGCGGCCAGAATACGGGGACCGTTACCGGCAGCTGGCAGTGGAAAAAGGGAAATATCCAGAACCCTTTATCGTCAGAAAACAGTTTGACATGCCCGATGCCCGGCGTCACGAGGTGGTGATCCTGGGATCGGCGGGCATGCGCATCGTCACCGCCGGGGACATGGTCTGTTTTGCCGGCATTTCCGGCGGCCTGAACGTATCCATTAAAAACGACTACAACATCACCGTGCTCCGGGGCCAGTCGGTCTAGGAAATTCTGCTGTCTCCGGACCCGATCGGGTACACCGGCATTGAATCCCCCACTGTGGTGCTGGCATTGAGTGATGAAGGCGTAGCAAGACGCAAAAAAATATTTGCCGCCCTGTCTTCGGAAACCTATGTGCTCAAAGAAGCCAGCGTGGCCATTCCCGACACCCGGGCACAGGTGGAGGAGATCGATTTCAAGGCCCTGAAGATCAAAAAAACAGACTGGGCTCTGGCGTCTCTGGCCGTGCTGGCAAAACATGAACTGGTGCTCAACAAAGACATGCTTGTATTTGCCTTGAAATCCAGGTTCAATGAAATAGTGTTCAACCTGTCCATGGAGACCGTGAAAAAAATTCTCTGACCATCATTCAGACACCCGGATACGGAAAACAGGATCA
>DATHSR010000434.1:0-2565 GCA_035464035.1 Desulfotignum sp.
ACAATGACCGAGATGCGGGGCACGGTTGCTTCGGTAAAGGCGTAGAGCAGTTTGGCCCCGTGGCGTATGATGCCGCCGTGTTCCTGGTCCGGGCCGGGCATGAACCCCGGAACATCCACCAGCGCGATCAGCGGGATGTTGAATGCGTCGCAGAACCTTACAAACCGGCCGGCTTTGAAAGAAGCGTTTGTGTCCAGAACACCGGCCAGCACAGCAGGCTGGTTGGCCACAAGGCCCACGGTCTGGCCCCCCATGCGGCCGAATCCGCAGATGATGTTCCGTGCGAAATCCGGCTGAACCTCCATGAATTCAGCCCCGTCCAGAATGCTGTGGATCAGCACGTTCATGTCATAGGCCTGGCTGGGGTTTTGGGGAATCAGAAAATCCAGTGCCGGATCGATGCGGTCTGCCGGATCCCGCAAATCCAGAATAGGGGCCGGCTGCCGCCGGTTTGAGGGCAGGTAGCTGATCAGGCGGCGGATCTTGCGCAGGCACAAAATATCGTTGGGGGCCGTGAAGTGGGCCACACCGCTTCTGGTGGCATGAACACCGGCGCCGCCTAAATCTTCAAAGCTAATCTCCTGGTGGGTCACGGTTTTCACCACGTTGGGCCCGGTGACAAACATATAGGAAGAGTCCTGGACCATGAACACGAAATCGGTGATGGACGGGCTGTATACCGCGCCGCCGGCGCAGGGTCCCATAATACAGGATATCTGGGGAACCACGCCGCTGGCCCGGACATTGCGGTGGAAAATCTCGCCATAGGCGGCCAGGGAGTCCACCCCTTCCTGGATGCGGGCTCCGCCGGAATCGTTGAGCCCGATGATGGGCGCGCCCACCTTCACGGCCATGTCCATGACCTTGCAGATCTTCTGGGAATGGGCCTCCCCCAGGGAGCCGCCGATCACGGTAAAATCCTGGCTGAAAACAAACACCTCCCGGCCGTCGATGCTCCCGTGGCCGGTGATCACGCCGTCCCCCAGATAGGTGCGGTCATCTCCCAGGGCACTGCCCCGGCCTTTCTTGAGCACATCAAACTCCTCAAAACTCCCTTTGTCCAGAAGCAGCAGGATCCGCTCTCTGGCGGTCAGCTTTCCCTGGGCATGCTGCCGGCGGATTTTGTCAGGTCCGCCCGCATCAGTGGCTTGGGCACGCAGCCGCTCCAGGGTCTCTATGGTTCTGTTGTAATGGGTATCCATCAAATCTCCTGTAAACCGGCCTGGCGTATCTCTGCATCATCTGCGGCGGTCTGGGCCCTGATTTTTTTTCTGAAATCCAGGAGCGCCTCCCGCAGTCGGGTATCAGACAAAGCCAGTACCGCCACAGCCTGAAGCGCGGCGTTTCTGGCCCCGGCTTTTCCGATGGCAAAGGTACCCACCGGAATGCCGGCGGGCATCTGGACCATGGAAAGCAGCGAATCCAGGCCGCCCAGATCAGATGTGGCCATGGGCACTCCGAAAACCGGCAGGATGGTCAGAGAGGACAGCACACCGGCAAGATGGGCAGCCTTGCCGGCGGCGGCAATGATCACTTGAATGCCCTTGTCTTCCGCACCCACGGCGAACTCATGGGCCAGATCCGGGGTCCTGTGGGCCGAAATCACCCGGATTTCATACGGGACATTGAACTCCGCAAGTACCCTGGCACTTTCCTTCATTACCTCATAATCGGATTTGCTGCCCATAACCACGGCAACAACCGATTTTTCAGGGGGAAAAGTATGATTCATGTCAAGCCACCTCCGCTAGAAAGACATTGGTTTTTCGAACTTTTTTGGCAAAGTCTCTCAATTCAGGCGATACCGGTTTGAGGGTTTGAACATCCGCTTCTGTCAGCACGCCGGCCATGGATCTCACATGCATGCCATCGGGAATATCGACCCCTTCCACCAAGGCCTGGTGCTGAATAACGACCCCTTCGCCCAAGCGGGTGTTGAAAACAACACTTTTGAAACCGACAAAACAGTTATCTCCGATATGGCAGGGTCCGTGGATGACGGCCCCATGGGCCAGGGAAACCCCATTTCCGATGTTCACCGGGGAACCACCCAGGGCATGAATGATCACACCATCTTGAATATTGACCTCAGATCCAATGACAATGGCTTCCACTTTTCCTTCGGGACAGGGTTCATCTGCACGGATGACCGCATTGGGCCCCACAAACACTTTTGCACCGATCTGGACATTGCCGATCACCACGGCTGATGGATGAATCGTTGCTGTGGCATGCACAATGGGTTTGTCACCTGCGTGATTTCGATAAATCATTATTCTTCCTCCAATTTTTCAATATGTTGAATCTCGGTCAGCCGATGAAGCGCTTCTTTATATTTTTTTGCGGTCATGGTGACCACAGCCTCCGGTAATCGGGGTACAGGAGGCTGTTTGTTCCAATTGATTTCATTGAGATAATCCCTTACAAACTGTTTGTCGAAACTGGGGGGAGAAACACCGGGTGTGTAGGTGTCTATTGGCCAGAATCGGGATGAATCCGGTGTAAACAGTTCATCAATAAGTATCAGCTCGCCATCCGAAATACCAAATTCGAAATTTGTATCGG
>DATHSR010000435.1:0-6959 GCA_035464035.1 Desulfotignum sp.
CAGGCGGAAAGGGCGGTGAAAAACAGGTTTGCCGTGTGGCAGCGAAGCCTGCAAAAAGGGATGGATAACATTCCTTTGCGGCGGGTTGAGGAATTGTGGAAGAATGCGGAAAAAGCCGAAAAGATAAGACTTGAACAAGAGGCGCATGCCCAGGAACAGGAGGCCATCAGGTCCCGCAAAGAAAGAGAGGCATACCTGAAGAACCTGTCAAAAAATTTTCCGAAGATGTGGAAGTCGGTTGAAAAGACCGTAAAACGGGGATCCGGTCTGGCGTATGATGAGACCTGCAAAGCCATTGTGGATATTTCCGACGCCCACGCGCTGGCCGGAAGTCCCGGCCGATTCCATCAGGAGCTGGAAACCTTCATGGCCGGCCACATGCGGCGCAAAGCCTTGATCCAACGGCTCAGAGATGCCGGGATATGGGAGAATACATAAAGGCACGGTAAAGATGCGCCCGTTTTTGTAATAAAAAATTAAAAATGAGATCATGAATCCGGAAATCAGTATCAGAAAGGAGGCCGCTGCCGATGTCGGCGTCATGTCGGATCTCACGGCCGCGGCATTCAAGACTCTGGAGATCAGCAAGCATACCGGGCAGTTCATTATCGCGTCGCTGCCGCCGGAGGTGTTCTTTGCACCGTGCTTCAGCGGTCAGGTGCCAAAAGGTGTGCGGCTGCCTTTGAAACGGACCTGACAATGCTTGTGGCCATACTGGCATCAATGATCTGACCCCTGACCATGGCACCGACGGCATAAAGAGAGTCCGAAGGCCGTATCTGCCCGTCAACACTTCGCTGCAGGACCTGATGGGTGTCCGGACAGATCCAAATGCTGCCGGTCTCATGAATCCCGGCTTCTGAGGTGCCGGCACCATCCCTGGAAGTATCGGCTGACTGAGATGCTTCCAACAAAACAATGCCCTGGGCCACCCTGGATTGTGTCAGGGAAGAAGGGTCCGTCAGAATCGACTTGTTCTGGCCCCGGGCATCCACGACAAATGAACAGGGTTCCTTTCGTTCATGTCCATCCCGGTCTTTGTAGACAAAAACATACCGGCCTTCCGGATCATCTTTCAATAACTGGTAAGAGGATCCGAGCCGCTTTATTTCTACAATACCGGCCCTGATCAATGCCAGCAGTTTTTCTGCATTGATAATGGGCTGGGTTGCGGCATGGGTAAAAAAAGCAGACGCATACCGCTCTTCAAACATTTTCCGCTGCGCGGGCGTCGCACTGAGGTAGACCTGTTTTACAGCAGCCAGTCCCTGAAGCAGGACCGTCTGCCAGAGAATATCCCCTTCCGGGTTATCCCCTTCAATGGCCTCTCTGATGGATTGTGCCAGCACAGCTTCTGGTGTTCCGGACGGGGTCATGATTTCATCCCAAATGAATGGGCGGCCGTATGCGCTGTGCAATTCGGCATTCAACAGATTAAAAACAGCTTCCCAGGAATGGGGCCGGGTGTTGCCAGCCAGACTCTTTTCCAGCATGTCAGGGCAAAAAAATTGATTCCGGTAAGATCCGGTCCTGCCCCTGACTTTGGGAAGCAGTCCTTTTCTTGAAAAAAGGCAGAAGGTCCGGGTGTTTTCAGGCGGGTGATACATTAGATCACCGGTTTCAGACCGGCCAAAGCGGTTTTCAGACGTCAATGTCAGCAGGGTTTCTATGGCACTGAGGCTGGTGCCGATGATACCGACTTTTGCACCCATGGGGATACACTGCCGAAGCGTCTGGGCCGGCCATGGGGACGGGAAGAAAAAAAGATCCCGGCGTTGTTTCTGCCAGTGTCCGGTGGCGATCAGGACCTGGGCCGATGTTATGACCGTCTCTTTGCCTGTGGCCAGATTCCGACAGAAAAGGCGGAGCCTCCCGGAGTCCTGCTGCATTTCAAAGACCTCTGTGCTGCAGTGAGGTTCAACGGTCATTCCCATCTGCCGGGCCAGGGCAACTGCCTGAAAAAATCTTGTTTTCAGGTATTCTCCCATGATGGCGCGGGGAAAATGATCACACACACGCGAAAACTCATGCTGGTGGCCGAGGAACTGTCCGAACCAGTTGAACCGTTTAATCAGCGCATCTTGGTTTCTGACGGTCCACGCCTGGAAATCCCCGGGGTTTTCTGGAAAAATGCCCATGTCTGCGGCGCACATATTGGTGATGTGAAATGGCAGAACCATGTCTTTGCTGTGGGGAAACCCCGGCCCAAACTGTTTTTGCTTCTCAAAAATCCGCAAGCGGATCCGGGAAGGTAATCCAGGACGCCTATGGGCCGCCATGCTTGCCTGTCGTATACACTGCCACAGCATGGCAGTTCCGGTCAGGCCGCCGCCGATGATGGAAAGATCAATTAAAAAAGTCATGGGCTTTTTTAAGCAAAAACCGTGTTTGTCTGAAAACTGAAGACGGCCAGGCATCTGCCAGAGCAACCAGCCACTCTTCGGTGACACAGGCCGTTTCTTCACGGAAATTGATCCAGCCGCCAATCTCCTGACCGCGTTTTCCGGGCGTTGAAAGATCTTGCATCATACAGTGATTTCCCAGGCCCGGTGAATCTGTCTTCGCTTGCTGCGATAATCTTCGGGGATGGTTTTCCCCGTGATCTCGGTGACACGGGAGGCGGTCAGTCTGCGGGTGTCCAGGTCGAAGTTCTGGTGGTTGGTTGAAAAAAAAACGGTGCCCCCCGGGGTCATGCGCTCAAAAACTGCGGTGAGAAGGCCGGGGTGGTCCCTTGCGATGTCAAAATGCGCTCCGCGCAACCGGGTGGTGGAGTAGGAGGGCGGGTCCACCACTGCCAGGTCAAAATCCTGATAATCCGGGGAACGGCGGGACAGAAAATCCAGGGTGTCTTCCTGGATCAGTTCATGGGCCGGTCCCCACAGGCCGTTGCGTTCCAGGTTTTCTTTCGCCCACTGAACTGCGGTTTCAGAACGGTCTACGGATACGGTCCTGGCAGCACCCCCTTTGGCGGCATAACAGGTGAATGCGCCGGTGTAGCAGTAAAGGTTCAAAAACCGTTTTCCTGCGGCCCGTTCCCGGACCATCTGCCGGGTGTTGCGGTGATCGGAGAAAAGGCCGGTATCAACAAAATCCGTGGGGTTGATCAGAAATGTCAGGTCCCTTTCCGCCATGGGGATCTTCTGGTTCACATGGTTGATCCGATGGTACCGGGTGCCTTCCTTGATCCCGGCCCGCCGGATCTTCAGGTGCAGCCGGTCTTCGGGCACACCCAGAGCCTGGGACACGGATTTTCCCATGAGCGGCAGCCAGTCTTTGATGGACTGTTTGCGGCTGTATTCCCCCACCACCAGGTGGCCGGCATACCAGTCCACCACGGCCCGGATTTCCGGAATATCCCAGTCGTAGAGCCGGAAGATCTCCAGGTTCTGGCGGTCAAACCGTTTGCGCAGGTGGTGGTATCTTTTTTTCACCCGGTCTGCCAGCATTTGGGCCTGGCGTTCATATGTCGTTTTCAGTGTGTCGTCGGTCATGTCATTCTGTCGGATACAAGTTGATACTGATGACCCTTTTATACCATTTCAGCAGAACTGGCAAATCCTGAGTCGGCCCGGGGTGGTTTCGGGGAAATTGCCGGTTCAAATCAGGGAACGGCGGTTGGTATCAGGCGGGTGAAATGAGGTGGCAGGCCGCCTGGTGCCCAATGCCCACATCCCTGAGTTCGGGCCGGATTGTTTTGCAGATCTTTTGGGCCAGGGGGCACCGGGGATGAAAAGTGCAGCCGGGCGGCGGGTTGATGGGGCTAGGCACGTCCCCTTCAAGTATGATGCGGCGGCGTTTGGCTCCGGGAACCGGCTGGGGGGCTGCTGACAGCAGTGCCTGGCTGTAGGGGTGACAGGGATTTGTGTAAAAGGTCTGCTTGGGCGCGGTTTCAACCAGCCGGCCCAGGTACATCACCGCCACCCGGTCACAGATGTATTCCACGACACCCAGGTCGTGGGAGATGAACAGGTAGGTGAGTCCGAACCGGCCCCGCAGATCCTGGAGCAGGTTGAACACCTGGGCCTGGATGGAGACGTCCAGGGCGGATACGGGTTCGTCCGCCAGAAGCAGCCGGGGCTGCAGGGCCAGTGCCCGGGCAATGACGATGCGCTGGCGCTGGCCGCCTGAAAATTCATGGGGGTACCGCCGGGCTTGGCCGGGCCGCAATCCCACCACCTCCATGAGCCATTTCACCCGGTCCGCCTGCTCGCTCTTTGTACCTTTGCTGTGGATGGCCAGGGGTTCGGCAATGATATCGCCGACCCTCTGCCGGGGATTGAGGGCGGAATAGGGGTCCTGATAAATGATCTGGGCCTGCCGCCGGAACGCCTTGAGCCGGTCTCCTTTGAGGGTGTCCAGGTCAATGCCGTCAAAGGTCACGGTCCCGGAGGTGGGGTCCTCCAGTCGCAGCAGGGTCCGGCCCAGGCTGGATTTGCCGCATCCGGACTCGCCCACCAGGCCGTAAACCTCTCCGGATTTCACCGACAGGCTGATGCCGTCCACGGCCCGCACGATGCCCTTCTTGGACCCGAATCCGGTTCCCTGCACCGGGTAGTGCTTGAATACATTTTCAGCGGTGAGCAGGGGGGTGCTCATGGGCCCACCTCCAGGGGATGCCAGCAGCGTACCCCATGACCCGCTGTTACCTCCTGCCAGGGCGGGGTCTGCCGGCACCGGCTTTCGGCAATGTCACACCGGTCCTGGAACGCACAGCCCGGCGGCAGGTTGAGCAGGCTGGGCACTGCGCCCCGGATGGTGGGTAAAGGGCCGGTGCAGCCGCGTCTGGGCAAAGAATCAAACAGCCCCCGGGTGTAGGGGTGGGCCGGCCGGGTGAAAAGCATTGTCACGTCAGCGGATTCCACCATTTTGCCGGCATACATCACCACCACCCGGTGGCAGGTTTCCGCCACCACGCCTAAGTCGTGGGTGATGAGCATGATGGCCATGCCGGTCTCCTTTTGCAGCTGTTTCATCAGTTCCAGAATCTGGGCCTGGATAGTGACATCCAGGGCTGTGGTGGGTTCATCGGCGATCATCAGGTCCGGACGGCAGGCCAGGGCCATGGCGATCATCACCCGCTGGCGCATGCCCCCGGAAAACTGATGTGGATAATCATCGAGCCGGGCACAGGGTTCGGGAATTCCCACCAGATCCAGGAGCCCGGCCGCCTCCTGCCGGGCTGCAGCTGTTTTCATGCCCCGGTGTTTTTTGAGAGGTTCCATGATCTGGAACCCTACGGTGTAAACCGGGTTGAGGCTGGTCATGGGTTCCTGGAAAATCATGGAGATCTGATTTCCACGGATGTTCCGGATCACCGACAAAGGGGCTGTGACCAGGTCCTGGCCCTTGAAGAGGATCTGGCCGCCGGCAATACGGGCAATGGGTCTGGGCAGCAGCTGGAGCACGGAAAGGGCGGTCACGGATTTGCCGCACCCGGACTCTCCCACCACCCCCAGTGTTTCGCCCGGAAGGATATGAAGATCCACGCCATCCACGGCGGTGAGGTCCCCCCGTTTGGTGGCAAACCGGGTTGTCAGATTCCGGATCTGCAGTACGGGGTCCATTTACTGGGACCTCAAGGAGGGATCCAGGACATCCCGGAGCCCGTCGCCGAACAGGTTGAATCCCAGGACGAGAATCAGAATGGCGGCGCCGGGAAAGGCGGCCACATGGGGTGCCAGCTGGATGTACTGCCGGCCTTCGCTGAGCATGGCCCCCCACTCCGGTGAGGGAGGCTGTGCGCCCAGGCCTAAAAACCCCAGGGCTGCGGCCTGGAGCACGGCTGTTCCCATGCCCAGGGTGGCGTATACGATGATCGGAGGAAGACAGTTGGGAAGGATGTGTTTGAAAAGGATGCGCAGGTGGCTGCCCCCCAGGTGGGAGACGGCCTTGATAAAGAGCATCCCCTTGAGGCTCAGAACGCTGGACCGGACAATCCTTGCGTAGTGGGGAATATACACGATGCCCACCGCCACCATGGTGTTGGTGAGGCTCGGTTCCAGGATAGCGGTGATGAAGATGGCCAGCAGGATCGCCGGAAAGGCCAGCAGCATGTCCATGCAGCGCATGATAATACTGTCGATCCGTCTGCCGAAGTATCCGGACAAAAGCCCTAAAAGGGTGCCCGGGACAAGAGAGATGGTTACCGATATGATTCCGATCATCAGAGAGATCCGGGCACCGTAGATGACCCGGCTTAAAATATCTCTTCCCAGACTGTCCGTGCCAAACAGGTGCTGGGCACTGGGTCCCTGGAGCCGGATCAGGGGCGAGGGCACCAGGGGGTCTGCCGGTGCGATCCATGGCCCGAACAGGGCCAGCAGCACGATCAGGGTGATGAGCACCAGCCCGGTTACCGCACTGGCGCTTTTTTTCAGATCAGTGAACATGTCCAGCTTACTCATTGACACGTATCCTCGGGTCCAGGACCACATAAATCAGGTCCACAGCCAGGTTGATGACCGCCATGAGCACGGCGAAAACCAGGATGCATCCCTGGACGGCGGCATAATCCCTGCCGGCAAGAGAGTCCACCACATAGCGCCCCAGGCCAGGCCAGCTGAAGATGGTTTCGGTGAGCACGGCCCCGCCCAGCAGCAGTCCCAGGTTCAGCCCCAGCACCGTGACCACCGGCAGAAAGGCGTTGCGCAGGGCATGGCGGAAAACGACCACCTGTTCGGTCATCCCCTTTGCCCGGGCGGTCCTCACATAGTCCATGTTCAACACTTCCAGCATGGCGCTGCGGGTGATGCGCGCCACAATGGCCATGGGGATGGTGGCCAGGGTAACTGCCGGCAGAACCAGGTGCTTGATGGCAGAAATAAAGGCCTGCCAGTTGCCGGCCGCCACGGCGTCCACCACCATCAGCCCGGTGACATCCGGGACTTCCAGCCCCAGGGAGATGCGGCCCATCATGGGCAGGAGCGGAAATTTGACGGCAAACAGGTAGATCAGCATCA
>DATHSR010000436.1:0-3810 GCA_035464035.1 Desulfotignum sp.
GTGGGGGCGATCCGGCCGGCTGTGGCCACCAGCAAGGAACCGGACCTGATCTCCTATTATTTTCTGGCAGACTACCACTCTTTGATCAAAAACCATGACCCTGACAAACGCCGGCAATCCACTTTGGAGATTGCCGCGGCCTGGATCGCCCTGGGCCTGGATCATGACAACTGCGTATTCTACCGTCAGTCTGATATTCCTGAAATCCCGGAGCTGACCTGGATTTTGACCTGCCTCACCGCCAAGGGGCTGATGAACCGTGCCCACGCCTACAAGGCCAGGGTTCAGGAAAATGAAGAAGACGGCAACAAGGATCCGGACCAGGCCATCACCATGGGGCTGTTTTCTTACCCTATCCTCATGGCCGCCGACATTCTCATGTTCAACGCAAAAAAAGTGCCGGTGGGGAAAGATCAGGTCCAGCATCTGGAAATGACCCGGGATATCGCGGCCCGGTTCAACCATGTGTATGAAAACCTGTTCGTTCTGCCAGAGGTGGTGGTGGATGACAACACCGCGGTCCTGTCCGGCCTGGACGGCAGAAAGATGAGCAAAAGCTACAACAATTATATTCCGCTGTTTGACACGGAAAAGCGGCTGCGCAAGATGATCATGAAGATCCAGACCAACTCCCTGGGGCCCGATGAACCCAAGGATCCCGACACCTGCACCCTGTTTTCCATCTACAGGGCATTTGCCACGGCAGACGAAACCCGGACCATGGCGGACCGGTACCGGGGCGGCATTGCCTGGGGGGTGATGAAGCAGGAGCTGTT
The DNA here is from genome assembly GCA_035464035.1 of Desulfotignum sp. Lineage (GTDB taxonomy): Bacteria > Desulfobacterota > Desulfobacteria > Desulfobacterales > Desulfobacteraceae > Desulfotignum. Next base: position 777 of record DATHSR010000436.1, read on the forward strand.
CGAATATATCAACGCCATTCTGGCAGAACCCCGGCAGCGCTATGACGACCTGATCAGAAACCCCGGGGATATCGAAGCGATACTGACCAGAGGCGCGGAAAAAGCCCGGCGGTTCTCCGTACCGTTTTTACAGAAGATCCGGTCCGCCATCGGCATCCGGTCACTGGGTTAGGCCGTCTACCTCGCCGGGGGTCAAGTGCCGCCAGTTCCCCGGCGCCAGATCTCCGAGAAGTACGCCGGCCATGCGGACCCGCTCCAGGGTCTCCACCCGGTTGCCGGTCTGCCCCACCATCTTCCGGATCTGCCGGTTCAATCCCTGCTTGAGAACAATGGTGAACCTGTCTTTGGAAATCCGCGTCACCTTTGCTTTCCGGGTGCGTTTTCCCTGAATCACCATGCCCTTGGCCATGGCGGTGAGGTCCGCGTCCCTGACCGGGTGGGCCGTGGTGACCCAGTACTCTTTTTCATGGTTGTGGGACGGATGGGACAGGATGTTGTGCAGGTCCCCGTCATTGGTGAGCAGCACCAGGCCCTGGGAGTCCTTGTCCAGCCGGCCCACCGGAAAGATCCGGTCCGGTATGGGCACTAGATCCAGAATGATCCGGTCGCCATGTTTTCTGACACACGAGGTGACAACGCCTCTGGGTTTGTTTACGGCGATATAGATGAACACCCCGGAGTCCGGCAGGCGGACTCGGCTGCCGTCAAAAAAGACCGCGTCGGTTTTCGGGTCCACCTGGGTGCCCAGGGTGGTGACCGTATCGCCGTTCACCTGGATACGGCCGTCAATGATCAGTTTTTCCGCCGCCCGCCGGGAGCACACGCCGGCCCGGGCCAGAAATTTCTGGAGCCGCATCAGATTGTTTTCAGGTTCATGACCGGTAGTCTGCATTGATCTTGACATAGTTTTCACTGAAATCGCAGAACAGAAACCCGTCTGTGTTTTCCCCCAGGTTCAGGTCCAGGGTGATCTGGAGTTCTCGGGATTTCATGATCTGTGCGGCGTTTTGTTCCGCGTTTTTTCCCAGCCACTGTCCCCGGATCACCAGGGGGACCGTGTCAAAATACAGGTCCATGCGGTCCGGGTCCACCCGGGCACCGGACCGGCCTGCCGCTGCAGTGATCCGTCCCCAGTTGGGATCTTCACCGTAAATGGCGGTCTTGACCAGGTTGGAATGGGCAATGGCCTCTGCCGCCTTGAATGCATCTTTTTTTGTTGCTGCGCCCTTCACCGTGATCTGCACCACCTTGGTGGCGCCCTCCCCGTCTTTGACAACCTGTCTTGCCAGATCCATGCATACCTTTTCCAGCAGGTCCTGGAACACGGCCAGGGAGGCTGCATCCTGGATGCGCGCCCCGCCTGTGCCCCCGGCCAGACACAGCAGGGTGTCGTTGGTGGAGGTGTCCCCATCCACGGTGATGCGGTTGAAGGATTTGTCACACGCCGTCATCAGCGCTTTTTTCAGTTCCGGGGCACTGATAAGGGCATCGGTGAGCACATAGGCCAGCATGGTGGCCATATCCGGCCGGATCATGCCCGATCCTTTGGCCACTCCGGCCATGGCAATGGTTTGTCTTCCCTGGTGCGTGTCGATATCAGCGGTTATTTCAACGGTTTTGATACAAAGATCGGTGGTGAGAATGGCCCGGGCAAAATCTTCCAGGGTCCCTGTGTGGATATGGGCCTTCAGTTCCGGCACCCCGATCTCAAATTTGTCCATGGGCAGGGGAGCCCCGATGACCCCGGTGGACGAGACCATGACCAGGTCCCTGGGGATGCCGAAGGTGTCTGCCACCAGATCTCTGGTCCGCTGGGCGTCTTGGATTCCCTGCTCTCCGGTGAAGCAGTTGGCGTTGCCCGAGTTCACCAGCACGGCCTGGCAGAGCCCTTTTTCCATTACCTGCTGTCCCAGAATCACCGGGGCCGCCTTGACCATGTTTCTGGTGAACATCGCTGCGGCCACCGCAGGTTTTTCACAGAGAATCAGCCCCAGATCCTTGTTCCCGTTTTTCTTGATCCCGACATGGATGCCGGCAAATGCAAATCCTTTCATCTCTTTGGCCTCGCTTTCTGACATATCGCCTGTGAAAAATCGATATTATAGTCCCGGAATCGGACGGTGTAAATGGATAGTTGATCAGGTTGTTCAATGACTTGCCGGAAGCGGACGGGTCTGTTCGCTCACCGATCACATCAACACCGATGACAATATCACAGTCATCCATCCAAAGGGCATCAGTATAAAAAAACGCAATTCATAATCGGTCACGTAATTTTTTTGACAGTCCCCGGGAGCCATTGGAGCAATTATTTGTCACAAAACAATTCAGACAGAAGCACTTGACAAAGTGAAATTTTAATTGTATGTGCAATCAAAAAGCCGTGATAATTTTTTCTGGATGAGAGCCATGGAAGCGCTGAAATGCATGACGTTGAAAAGGAACCCGTTGACCGTCCACAGCCGGCAGCCCACTCAGATGCTTGTGGCTGCGGTGCATTCGTGCCTGAACCTGATCACCGGCAAAGATCCTGATACCCGGAACCATCTGGAACGGATGGCCCGTTACGCCCGGCTGATCGCCTGTGAACTGGCCGATGAAAGGTATCCCGGCCTGACCGACGACGTGATCGAACACCTGTTTCTGTTCGCACCCTTCCATGATATCGGCAAAATCGTAATACCCGACGATATCCTGAGCAAACCCGGCAGGCTGGATGCCGATGAATGGGCGATCATGCAGAGCCATTCCATCAGGGGAAGAGAAATTGTTGAGTCCATTGCCGACCATCTGGGCATTTCATCCTTTGAGTACCTGGGTTTGCTGCAGAACATCTCAGGGTCCCACCATGAAACCATTGACGGCACAGGTTATCCCAACCGGTTGACCCGGGATGAGATCCCCATTGAAACCCAGATCGTGTCGGTGGCGGATATTTTTGATGCACTGACCAGTCCCCGTTCCTATAAACCGGCCTGGGACAATGAAGCGGCCTTTGAAGAGCTCAAGCGCCTGTCCGGCACCAAACTGAACC
>DATHSR010000437.1:0-3708 GCA_035464035.1 Desulfotignum sp.
ATCAGATCGCCAAGGTGGCCCGGCATCTCAGCCGGTTCCAGAACCGGGGAATAGACTGGCCAGCCCTTTTTCAGGACAACACAGGGCAAAACCGGGCTGGCAGGATTCTCTTTGCCACCCCGTTCAAAGATGAATTCATGATTTTTCAGCATTATCTGGCGGGCCGGATCAAGGCGGATCTGTTCCAGGCGGAGACCACGGACCAGGCCATGGAGTCCGTGGCTGCCCACCGGCCGGATATCATATTTATCAATCACCAGCTGACAGACGGCTCAGGCCTTCACCTGCTGGAAAAGCTGATGCGGCTGCGGACCGCAGCCCCTGTGATTTATACCGTGGACAGCGCCCATACCGATGCGGGGGCAGCTGCGGTTGCCACCGGTGCCCATACGTTTCTGATCAAGGAGCAGACGTCGGGCACGGATCTGGCCGATACCCTTTTGCACACCCTGACCCAGGCCAGAATGACCCACAGCGTTCAGGGTGCCATGGACCGGATCGATGTGATCTCCCGGCGGGACCAGCTGACCCGGCTGTTGAACCGCAGCGGGTTCAACCAGACCCTGTCCGTGGAGATGGACAGAGCCAGACGTCTCCTTCTGCCGCTTTCCATCATGCTGGCCGGTGTGGATCAGTTCCGGCCCCTCAATGAAAAATATGGCCATAAAACAGGAAATGATATTTTGACCGCCTGCGCCACCCGGATACAGACCATGGTCCGGGATGAGGATGTGGTGAGCCGGTTTGCCGCAGACAAATTTGCGGTGGTACTGCCCGACACGGGACCCGCACAGGCTCAGATTCTGGCGGAACGTATCCGGCTGCATATTTTCGAGCACGCCGTACAGGTGGGCACCCGGATGATACCGGTCACCGTCAGCATCGGCACCGCCAGTTTTGATAAACAAGCCCCTGCCGATGCAGCGCATTTGACCATGCCCGCCCTGGTTCAACAGGCCCTCAAGGCCCTGGACCAGGCCATCCGCAAAGGGGGGAACCAGATCCGGTCATGATAAACAAAACAGATGCAGCACGATTGAGGGCCTGGTCAGACAAGCAGGCCCATACCCACACCATTTTCTTATCCAAGACCCGCCATCCGGAACAACCTGGATTTGAGGCCTTTGCATCCGACCTTGCACAGGCGGCCCCGTGTATTCAGATAGAACCATCTGGCCGGGAAACCCGGCTTCCCACCTTTTTTACGGCTGAAAACATCGGTTTCAGCATCCTGCCCATGGAAAAAGAACTGTCCCCGTTTCTGGAAACCCTGTCCTGCCGGACCGGCCTGATGCCCCCGCTGGCGGATGACCTGGCGATGCCGCTGGAAAAGATGCACCACCCCTGCCGTCTGACCCTGTTCATCGCCCCTGAATGTCCCCATTGTCCGCATATGGTCCGGACCCTGGTTTCCATGGCGGTCCGCGCTAAGCAGATTGTTCTTGAAATTATCGACGGCAGCCTGTTTCCGGAAACCGCCCGGGAGCATAACGTCATGTCCGCCCCCTGTCTGATCGTGGATCAGGGTGCCAGGTGGACCGGGCAGGCTGATCCCGAAGAGATCCTGACCCTGATCAGTGAACGCGATCTTTCGCAGCTCAGTACCGATTTTTTCAGAAAAATCCTGGAACAGGGAAATGCTACCTGGATCTGCCGCCAGATGATCCGGGCCGGCACCGTCTTTGAAAACTTTTTAACCCTGCTTTTACATCCGGTCTGGTCGGTCCGGCTGGGGGCTCTGGTGGTGGTGGAGACCCTGGGTCAAGAGGCACCCGCGCTGGCGGCACACCTGTGCCCGCAAATTATCCAGGCGTTTGACGGTGCGGATGTCTCTGTTCAGGGGGATCTGCTTTACGCTCTAGGAGAGGCCGGAAACCCGGACACCCGCTCCTGGATCGTCACAAAGATGCCCGGCCTGGCCCATCCGGATCTGGTGGATGCCGCCCGTGAGGCGCTGACCGCCATTGAGAAAAGACGATAACGGTGCAGCGCAGACGCCATCAGGCCGATTCTTGTGCCGCCAGGATCCTGATGCGGTCCTTAGCCGCCCGTACCACTTTTTCATCTTCATCTTTTTCGGTCATCTGCGCGAGAAGATGACGGTCTTTGCACTTGTTGACAAACTTGAGTCTGACCTGGGGATTGGAATGTAAATACTTGGGGACAAATAAATCTGAAAAACCCATGATACCTCCTTTTTCTGGATTATCATTACAGGGGTTCAGATGTTTTTTTCACAAATCTCTCAATCAGCTCAATGGTCACCGCACCCATGCTCCGTCCCTGTTTTACCGCCGCCAGCTTGAATGCACGGTGAAGATACTCCGGCATCCGCAATGTCAATTGTTTGGTCTTGTCTTTTTCAATCACGTTCCTGTTCCACTCCCGTTTCGCGTTGCAACATCTGATACCCCCTGACATTCTGCTATGCTGCCATAAAAAAGTATTGACATCAAGACATAAATGCCCCTTATTGACAGATTTTCTCATATGGGGTATCACCCTGGCATGGAAAATCTGATCATGCAGTTCAATCTGGCTCCCCACCCGGAAGGCGGATTTTTCCGTGAAACCTACCGCTCCGGCCAGCTGGTCTGGTCTGATGCAGCTTCCGCCCTCCGGGCTGCAGCCACCCACATTTATTTTCTGCTGCCCACAGGACAGGTGAGCCGCTTTCACCGGGTAATCCACGATGAAATCTGGCATATCTACCAGGGAGATTCACTGCGTCTGATTCAATTTGACGGAGACCGTGTTACAGAAACGCAGATCGGCAGGGGCTGCCGGGATTTTACTGCGGCTATTCCGGCAGGGACATGGCAGGCGGCCGCCACCACCGGCACTTACACCCTGGCAGGCTGCACGGTCGCCCCGGGCTTTGATTTCACCGATTTTTGTCTTCTGGCGGAACATCCGGCAGACCTGGCACGATTCAACACTTAGAACAGCCACCTGGACACTTTCCTCTGACACCCATGCCCTGCCGGAAACCGCCCAAAAAAAGGAATGGATCGATATATTTTTTTGATATGACCCTTACGAAAGCGAGGACGAGACTATGACTTCCCTTGGTACACAGAACCCGTCTGCCATCAGAACAGCGCTTCGCACCTGTGTCAGCCCGGCCGGACGGTTCCGGGTGGGCTGCCACCAACCGGCCTTTGAGGTGGACAACCTGCGGAAAAATGATTTTATCTGCCGGCTGGGAAATCTGCCTGACGGAACCCCGGTATGGAACCATGCCAACTTTCCCAGAGGAACTGTCCGGGAACCTTCGGCAGACAAAATTTATGAGATTGCCAACCCGTTTCCTTTCCGAGGCACCACCTTCATCAACAGCGCCTGGGCCGACCCCAAGGCCGGACATACGGAAAAATTGCGGATTCCCCAGCCGGATGCATGTTCCTTTTTCGGCAGCCTGGAAAACCAGGGCCAAGTTCTGACAGATGAAGAAAAGATCCGACTGCTGGCGGCGTTGCCCCATCCCTTGAAAATCGCCCTGGCCCAGGCGTCCACAGATCCTGAAGAGCTGTCTGCCCTCGCCCGCCTTGCCTGCGTCCTGCTGTTCGATCCCGGGGAAAACCATCCTTGGGGCATGGGGTTCCGGCAAGGAAAAAATGGCACCCCGGTCCCTGATGTCAGGGACCCTGACCTGTTCGAGGTGCTGGTGAACAACCCCCACCTGCCCGACCCATACAAAGAAGCCAT
>DATHSR010000438.1:0-9760 GCA_035464035.1 Desulfotignum sp.
CAGCCGGAAGGTGCTGCTGTAAACCCTGATCAGGTAATAGGCAAACCAGATAAAGGGCCTTGTGTAAATCACGAATTTCAACCGCTTGAACATAAGCCGCCCCTCCTCCCGGGGGCCAGTGCTGCACTTTATCAGAAACACCGGACAAAGCAAGCAGATCCTTTCGGGTTTTTCGATCAGATGATTCCATACAGCGGGCCGCCCCGGCACCCCATCCGGTCCACCCGGCGGGCCACTTCCGGGTCCGGTTCCAGGGGGGCCGCATGAAAGGGTTTGATGCGGGCATCGATCACCAAAGGCCCGTCGCATCCCCAGTGTTTGAACACGGTTTTTTCCCTGACCCCGTAAATATCATGGGAGGGGTTGGACCGCAGAAAGGTCACCCACAGAAAATTGGCAAAGGCCGCCGCACAGAACCGGGCATCGTCCACCACCACCACCAGGGCCAGGCCGGACCGGTCCGCCATCTGCTCAAGACATTTCTTTACCTTACCGATCTGCTGTCTGGCAAAAGGATAGGACACAAAGCCCGGGCCCTGGATCACGCAGATCCCGGGGGCTGCCATCCGGGCATGGGAAAAAGTGTCCGGCAGAACAAAATCGCTGGGCAGCGCTGTCCAGAGCCGCCGTTTCACAGGACCGGCCGCCGCCATCACCAGCTTGGAGCCCTGGTTGATCTGCTGACCCGAATAATCCAGGGTGTCCATGGTGGTGCGGGTGAAAAAATGCAGGTCTCGGGTAAAATCCAGCCGCTCGAGCACATGGACCAGAAACGCTTTTTCATCGGTCACATCCAGGCCCGGGTCATCCTCATGAGCGGCGATGATCAGATATTTGGCCAAAGACAGCTGGCCGGTGCCTAAAATGGCGCTGGCCTGGGTAAGCAGCTCCCTGGGCATGGGGTCTTCATAGGGAAGATACCCTTCCCGGGCTTTGGCCAGCAGCAGCGGGTGCACCCCTGCCGCATCCACGGCGTTCACGGCGGTAACACCCGGCAGGGTGGCGCTGATGGCACTGCGGGTGATCTCATGGATGAGCCGGCCGAAATGGCTGTCTTCCTGGGGAGGTCGCCCCACCACGGTAAAGGGAAAAACCGCCCCGGGCCGGTGATGCACCGATGCCACTTTAATGTAGGGAAATTCATGGGCCTGTGAATAATATCCCAGGTGATCTCCAAAGGGGCCTTCCGGTTTGGTCCGGCCGGGCATCACCCACCCGGTGATGCAGAAATCAGCATCTGTTGACAGCACAAACCCGCTTTTCCGGGCATAACGGAAGTTCCGCCCGGCCAGGGCCCCGGCAAAAGCGATCTCCGGCACCCCTTCGGGCAGAGGCATCACCGCTGCCAGGGCATGGGCCGGGGGGCCCCCGATAAAAACCGTGACCTTCAACGGCTGGTTCCGGGACAGCGCTTTCTGGTGATGTGTGCTGATTCCCCGGTGCAGCTGATAGTGCAGCCCGGCCTCTTCATTGAGCCGGTACTGGTTGCCAGACACCTGGATCCGGTACATCCCCAGGTTGGACTGCAAGACCGATCTGGCATCCGGATCCTGGGAAAACACCTGGGGCAGCAGCACGAATGCGCCGCCGTCCCCGGGCCAGCAGGTGATCAGCGGCAGCTGGTCAATGCGGGTGGTATGGGTCAGGGACCCGGGACCATGAACCGGCAGGGGCAGGGCATGACACAGGGCCCGGGCGGCATTTGCCAGACGTTTCGGAGATTTCAGGGCTGTAAGCGGGTCGCACTTCAGGTCCACCAGGGCCTTGACCTGTGACAGTTCCGGTTCAAAAATTTTCACGGTGCGCTCCCAGGTGCCGTACAGATTGGACAAGGCCGGAAACTTTGACTGTCGGACGGTTTCAAACAGCAGGGCCGGTCCCCCCGCCTCAAACACCCGCCGGGTGATTTCAGCCATCTCCAGATAGGGGTCCACCTCCGCCTCGATGCGGACCAGCTCCCCCTCCTGTCCCAGAAAGTTTACACACTGCCCCAGGGATCTGAATTTCATAACGCAATAACCTCCCGGCAGCCGAACCCCTGCTGGTTATCCATGTGATAGATCAGGTCCGGCAAAAAAACATACAGCCGGGCATGAAATGCGGTTTGAAAAAATCCCAGGGGATCGGATCCGGAAACGGCAATACCAAATCGCTTTGCATAGGCCGTTGCCACCGCTGCCGCCCGGAGCCCTGTTTTCTGCTGGTGCACCGTCCCGCTCATCTGGAGCCCTTCCAGTTTTTTCACATCTGCATGCACGGCAAAAATGGATGCCGCGCACCGGCGGTCCCTGCCGTCCAGAATGTGCCGGGAATCCGGGCTGGAAAAAAAATAGAACCCCCGGTCCCTGTAAAGATAATACACCGGTGCGGTCCACGGGCCGTCATCCCCGCCGGTGGCCAGCGTCATGACCCGGGCCTGGGAAATCAGTTCCGGAAACCGCTTCACCGGGGGGTTACTGGACATATCCCCATTCTTTCAACCGCTTGAAGGCATACTGGGAATACTGGTTGGACTGGTAATTGACCATTTTCAGGTACGCGGCATAATCATTGGCCGCAGCCTGCTGCCGGCCCATCTTGTCCTGGGAATACCCCTTGAAAAAGGTCAGCTGGGGATTTCCCGGCAGCAGCCGGTCGCAGGTGCTGAAATTCTCAAACGCCTTTGAAAACTGATTGGCTCCCACATGGGCCAGACCGGCCACATAATGGCCCTGGGGTTCTGTGGGGTAGAGGTCAATGGCAGCCGTGGCATAGGAAGCAGCCGTCTCGTTTTTTTTCTGGATGAGCTGGCACTTGGCCATGAGCACATGGGCGGTGTAATCATTTTTTGCCAGATTCAGGGCCGATGCAAAAGCGGCCTGGGCCGGGTCATACTTTTCCTGGGCCAGGTATTTTTCCCCTTCCTGCATCTGCTGGATCGCTGGTTTCATTTTCCGCAGGGCTGCGGTCTGATCCATGTACCGCTCCCTGTGAAGCGGAGCGTCTTTGCTGGGGGCATAGGGACCCCGGTCCCGCTGGACCGCCGCTGTCAGGCGCTCGTCACTCATGGGATGGCTGGAAAACAGCATCTGGGCGGAGGTGGGTTGCTGCTTGTTCAGGGCGTTGAGCATCTCCATGAGCCCCACAAACCCAGGGGATCCATACCCGGCCTTGACCATGTATTCATGGCCCAGAAAATCCGCTTCCCGCTCATTGTCCCGGCTGTATTTGGCCAGGTAGAGTCCCTGGCCCAGGGCCCCCAGCTGCTGGGTCAGATTGCCCAGTCCTTTGGACTGGGAGTCCGCCAGAATGGCCAGTCCCCCCACAAACAGGGAGGAAAGCTGGCTTTTGGTCACCTGTTGCGCCGTATGCCGGGCATTGACATGGCCCAGTTCATGACCCAGCAGGGCTGCCAGTTCCGCCTCGTTTTCCAGGCTCAGCAGAATCCCCCGGGTCACGGCGATGGACCCGCCCGGAAACGCATATGCATTGATATAGGTGGCATTGACGCATTGAAAATTATAGGGCATTGCCGGCCGGTGGGTATATGGCACCAGGTCCCTGCCCACCTGGCGGACATACTGATTCAACGCCGCATCCTGGGTAATGCCGTAATCAGATGAAAACTGAAACGGGGAGTGCTGCCGGTCAATGGCGACTTCCTGGTCCTGGGTCACCATCATCAACTGGGACCGGCCGGTGACCGGATCTATTGCACATCCCCATAACGGTACCAGGCCGACGGCGGAAACCATGGCGGAAAGTTTGAGAAACTGCCGCCGGGTCAACAGATGATTCTCGCGGTTTTCTAACATCTTCTCAGCCATTTTTGCGCTCCTTAATTTCTATAGATTTCAGTCTGCCTGAACCGGGTCAGGATCTGACTTTCATATACAAACCGATGGCAAGAAACACGGTGCCTACCCCCAGAATAACCCCGTAAAGCGGCAGTTCGACCACCAGAAACTGCAGGACCTTTTGTGCTGGGGCAAACGGAATGGCCGTCACCACGGCATCGGCGGAATTTCCCAGCAGATAGGCCAGGGTCAGGCCCACCCAGAAATTGTCCGCCTGCATAAAACTGGAAACGCCACTGAACACCCATACAAAAAAAGACAGCAGCAGGCACCATATTCCCATTCGGGTCCACATGACTTTTTTTCCTGTATCTCAATGGTATGTAATGCGCCAAGTATATGCGGCCTGCCTTGCCCCGTCAAGTATTGAGGAGACAAACGGACCTTTTCTTTGCCGGGCGGTTGTGGTACATCCCTTAATCAGTCATGACAACCTCTGTGTTCAGAAAAATCGGTATTGCCTCTTTCATCATGATGGGCTCGGTGTTTGCCAGCCGCGTCATCGGCCTGGTGCGTGAAATAGCCATTGCCTGGGCCGGAGGCGCCAAAGCCGGCGTGGATGCCTATCAGATCGCCTTTGCGCTGCCTGAAATACTCAATCATGTGGTGGCCAGCGGATTTTTATCCATCACCTTTATCCCCATCTTTGCCCGGTATGTTTCCCAGGGAAAGGACGCAGAAGGCTTTGCGGTGTTTTCCCTGGTGTTCAACGGATTCGGCATGATTCTGGCCGCCGGCATTGCCTGCGCCATGATCTGGGCCCCTTTTTTTGTGGGGATACTGGCACCGGGAATCCAGGATCCCGCCACATTTGACATGGCCGTTCGCATGACCCGCATCATTTTGCCGGCCCAGTTCTTCTTTTTTGCCGGCGGGCTGTTCATGGCGGTGCAGTTTGCCAGAGAAAAGTTTTTCATCCCGGCCCTGGCGCCGCTGATCTACAACCTGGGCATTATCTGCGGCGGCATTTTTCTGTACCCGTATCTTGGCATGGAAGGCTTTGCCTGGGGGGTGCTGGCAGGGGCCTTTACCGGCAATTTTGTCCTGCAGTGGGCCGGGGCAAAAAAGCAGGGCCTGCGCTATCGGCTTATCATCGATTTTCTTCATCCGGATTTCAAACGGTATGTCAGGATCACCCTGCCCTTCATGGTGGGACTCACCGTCACCTTTTCAACGGAGATCCTGATGAAATTTTTCGGGTCGTTTCTGGCACCCGGGCACATTGCCGCCATGAACTATGCCCTCCGCATCATGTTTATCCTGGTGGGTTTTTTCGGCCAGGCCATCGGCATGGCTTCCTATCCGTTCATGGCCCAGGTGGCTGCCACCGGCGACATGGACCGGCTCAATGACATCATGAACCAGACCCTGAAATTCATTTTCCTGGTGATTCCGTTTTCAGTTTTTTTCATTGTTCTGCGCCATGAAATTGTCCTGATTCTGTTCCAGCGGGGGGAATTCGACACCCATGCCACGCAGGTCACCGCCGGGCTTTTGCCCTATTTCATGGCCGGTGCGTTTGCCTTTTCCGCCCAGACCTTTGTGGCCAGGGGGTTCTATGCCCTGGAGAACACCCTGTTTCCGGCGGTGGTATCCACCGTCTGCATGCTGGCCGGCCTGCCGGTCATCTATCTGTGCATGACCCTTTTCGGACCCCGGGGCGTGGCTTTGGGACTGTCTTTGACCGTAATGTTCTCCGCTTTTGCCCTGTTTGAATCCTGGAACAGAAAAAGCCGCAACCCGGGCAAAAGCGCGGTCTATCTTTTCCTGCTCAAACTGATGCTGGTCAGCCTGCTGATCGGCGGGGTGCTGTTTCTGGCACACCTGGGCCTGACAGCCATGATCCCGCCTGCGGACATGGTTTCCGCCCTGGTGATCTGCACCGTCACAGGCCTTCTGTTTATTGTTCTGATGCCTGCCGCCGGCATGGCTCTGGGCATCACTGAAATCATGACCCTGTATGGAAAAATTGCCCGGAGGATACTGCCATGGCAGAACAGACACTGATCCCCCTGACCCCTGAGACCCGGAACCTGACCCGGACCATCGCCCGGAAAATCAACCAGACCAGAAACGTGGTTGTGTTCACCGGTGCCGGCATTTCCACGGAAAGCGGCATTCCGGACTACCGGAGCCAGGGGGGAATCTGGGACAAATTCACACCCGTTTATTTTGACGAATTCATGGCCAGCGAACCGGCCCGGATCCGGTACTGGGAACAGCGCATGGACATGGAAAAGGGATTGAAACACGCCCGGCCCAACACCGGGCACCTGGGCATCGCCCGGCTCCATGACATGGGACGCCTCAAAGCGGTGATCACCCAGAACATCGACGGCCTGCACCAGGCCTCGGGCATTCCGGCGGACAAGATCATCGAGCTGCACGGCAACACCCGCCGGGTCCGGTGCATGTCCTGCCGCACCCTCATCTCCTGGGATGTGGCGGAACAGATGATCCTGGCCGGAAACAGAGCGCCACAATGTGACTGCGGCGGGTATCTCAAGCCGGACACCATCTCCTTCGGCCAGGCCATGCCCCAGCAGGAAACCCGGCTGGCCGCAAGGCTGGCCGCCCAGTCTGACATGTTCATTGTGGTGGGTTCCACGCTGTTGGTCCAGCCGGCAGCCCTGATGCCCGGATACGCACTGGAAGCCGGCGCGTTTCTGGCCATCATCAACCTGTCTCCCACGCCCTATGACAGCCGGTGCCAGGTGCTGATCCGGGAAAAGGCCGGGCCGGTTCTGGCCGATATCGCGGCCCAGGTGGCCTGACGACCCGTGCCGGGTCTTCCTTGCACAACAAGGCGACGGCGCTCCTGACAGGACTTGCACAGCGGAGCCCCTGGTGGGGGAGCCTTACTGACGGACTGTCGGAGACTTTGTATCCCAGGCTGGCAGTAAGGCTCCCCCACCAGGGGCGGCATGCTGCCGATCCGGCCGGATCACCCATAACTTTCAAATCCACAGGAAGGCGCCGAAAGGGGCGGTATTCTTAATAATGGACAGGTAATTGCCGTGCGTTATTTGCGATCAGTGCTTGACGAAGCCCGGCAATTCTTTTATAGTCATACCATTGAGATGAATTCCCAAATTACCACGGCACTTCCTTTTCCCAGCGATCTGTGACCCATGCGGTATCACTGACCCCAGCTGCCGATCCATCTGCCTGCTCCGCCGGTCTGAAGGCCGCCCCTGCTCCTGCCGGAGCAGATCGTTAATTTTTTTAACCAAAGGAGGCTGATATGGAAAAACACGCCATGTATTACGACACCATCGTCAAGCTCACCACCGCCATTTCCCAGTGCAAGGACCCGGAAGAGGTGGCCCTGGTCACGGCGGAAAGTGTTAAAACCGCATTCAACGCCAAGGGGTGTTCAATCTTTCTGGTGAACCGGGAAAACCGGGAACTGGGCCTGGTGGCATCCTCCGGCCTGAGCCAGACCTATCTGAACAAAGGCCCGATCCATTTCATGCAGAGCATACAGGAGGCCAAGGATGCGGTGCCCATCGCCATCTTCGATGTCATGGACGATCCCCGCATCGAATACCCGGAACAGGCGAAAAAAGAAGGCATCGCCTCCCTGCTGGGGGTTCCCATCATCAGCAACAACAAGATTATCGGAGCCATGCGGGTCTACACGGCCGAACCCTGGGACTTTTCCCATCACGACATCACCCTGGCCCAGGCCGTGGCCCTGATCTGCGGCATGGCCATGGACATGTGCCGCATGTACAAGGGGTATAAAACCAGTATCGAAATCCTCAAGAACATGCGGGACGGCGACAGTTACCGGTCCCACAAATGGACCCCCTATGAAGGGGTGCCGGCCAGCGTGGATCCGTCCATCTGTGATTATTGACCCTCACCAGGACACCGGGACCCGGACCGAATGGCCGGCCTTGTTCCTGAACACCAGAAACCGGTTGTCACGGCCGAACCGGTACAGGTCCCGGGTAACCCGCACATCCTGGGTGCAGTATTCGATGATCTTGCCCATTTCCCCCTGCTGCCACCACTGCAGGGCCATCAACCCGTCTGCGGTTTTCTGAACCCCCAGGGTGTTCTGGGCCAGATGATCCAGGGACAGCCGGTAACCCAGAACCTCATGGACTTTTGCCAGGATGTCCACAGTGGGGAGACTGTAAAAATCAAAATCACTCAATCCGGCCAGCACCCGGTAGTCAAACCGTATCAGGTTGAACCCCACCACCCGGTCCAGCTCTGAAAGGTGACCGCACAGCATGTCTATCCGGTCCTGGGAATAATCATGAAACTGCCCGGACCGGGAATCATAGAGTACGGCACAGCTGACCCCCATCTTTTCCGCCCGGTTCCACCCTCCCACCTCGGCGGCGGAACGCCGGGTCTCGATGTCCAGGACCCCGTAGCGCAGCGGTGATGACTTCTGGGCCGGATGCTCCCGGGACGGACCCGGATGTGGCGGATACGACCCCGCTTCAGCGCTTAAACGCGCCGGTGTCTCCTGAACCGCTATAGGATCGCGGTCCCCGGGGGTGCCATCCCCCCGGGTGGACAGGGTCTTCGGATGCGGAGCCGGTCCGGCCTCAGCCGCTGCCGGATCCGGCATCCGCACGGTTGCCGGGCCGGAGGACAGCGAAAGAATCAGTTCAAGGATCTGCCGGGCCGCCTGTTTGTCAATGGGACGGTTGCCGGACCCGCACTTGGGAGAATGCACACAGGCCGGGCATCCGGTGTCGCAGCCGCAGGAGGTGATGGTCTCCAGGGTGGTGTGCAGGAACCGGTCCGCCTGTTCAAACGCCTGGCGGCAGAGCCCTAAGCCCCCGGGCACGGCATCGTACACAAACACGGCCGCCGTCTGCACCTGGTCATGAAACGGGATGGAGATGCCGCCCAGGTCGTTCCGGTCGGTCATCACCAGAAGCGGCATGATGCCGATGGCCGCATGCTCCATGGCATGGATCCCGCCCATGAAATGCATCCGGTCCGATTCGATGCGGTCCCTGACCCCATCCGGGACCTGTATCCACAGCCCCTGGGTCTCAAATTCGAGCCGGGGCAGGTCCAGGGGCACCAAGCCGATGGACCGGCCCGTGGCCACCAGTTTCCGGTCATATCCGGTCACCTGCTCGGTGATGCGCACCCGGCCAAACCCCACCCGGGTGCCTGCCACCGTCTTATGGCATTCCGTCCCGATGATCCGGGTGGATTTGGATGACCATGCCCGGGTGTAGTAGTTCACCTCTTTTGGGATCACCTCCACACTGCCTTTTTCATGGTCGAACCGGGTCACCACATAGGATCTGCCCTGGTGAAGGTACACAGCCCCGTCATGGGTGTCGAAATAGGCCCGGTGCAGGTCGATCTCCCCCAGATGCTGCCGGGTGTTTTCCAGGAAGATGGGGATGGTGCGGCCGGTGCCCCGCAGGCTCACCTCCCGGTGGGGGTTTTTTTGTGCCGCATACCAGAGATCGCTGTTCGCACTGCGCAGCAACCGGCCGGCGGCTTCCAGGTCCCGGAGGGCTGCCTGGACGGTCCCGGCCGGCGCTGCCGAAGGCCCGGCCATGCCCCGGGTGTTCTGTTTTCTGCCGGAATACACGCTGTCCGGCCCTTCCCGGCCCTCCCCTTGCCGGCAGGGTCCCGTGTCGCCGGCATTTTCGTCCGGCAGGATGTGATCCCCGGCCAGCAGGGGTTCTCCCTTTTTCAGGGCCAGGTCTGCGGCTGCGCACACCAAATGGGCCCGGCAGATCACAACAGTGTCCGGATTGATGAGCGCGGTTTCCGGGGGCATGTCAAAGAATACCTCCGGGTGGTTCATGAAATACTGGTCCAGGGCATCTTCATGGGCCACAAGCACCAGGGCGGAATGGCTGCCGTCCCGCCCCACCCGGCCGGCCCGCTGCCAGGTGGACATGATGGTGCCCGGATACCCCACCAGGATG
>DATHSR010000439.1:0-2637 GCA_035464035.1 Desulfotignum sp.
TTGAGCTCCCGGGCCAGGGCGGCGACCCGGAGCCGGTCCATGACGGTGCCGATGGGGGCGGTCACGGTCTGCCACAGGTCACCGGGACGGCGCAGCGGATCAGAGACCCGGTAAAAGCGGCGGTTGATTCTGATCATCACACCCGGTGCAAACCGGTGAAGATCCAGGCTGGTGAATTCCAGCTGACGGCGGGCTTCCGGATAGGCGGTCTGCAGAACCTGGAATCCGTGATCCAGGAGAAATCCGTCAACCCGGTCGGTTTTGATCCGGCCGCCGATGCGGTCGTCCGCCTCCAGCACACGGACGTCGACACCGGCCTGGAACAAAGTTTTTGCACAGGCCAGTCCGGAAATCCCGGCACCGATGACGATCACCTGGGCGTCGATTGATTCCATGTCAGGTCTCCCATTATTCTGGAAAAGATGTTACAATCCGGTTGAACTTGATTCTTACGCCATGCTATAGGGGCTGTCAACCGATAGCTGTTTTATCCGCTTTATTCAGGAGGAAGGATGTCCAGACAGATCAGCCTTATCGGCGTGCCCATGGATTTCGGCCAGGATCTTCGCGGGGTGGATATGGGCCCGGCCGCAGTCCGCTACACCGGCCTGATTCCCCGGCTGCGGCAGCTGGGGTATGCCGTCAGGGACCGGGGGGATATCCGGATCCCCATCCGGGATGACGCGCGCCAGGACCCGGCACCCGAATACAAGTACTTGGAAGAGATTATCCGCATCTGTGACGCCATCTATACCCTGGGCCGCCAGGTGGTGGCAGAAGGCGATTTCCCGCTGTTTGTGGGCGGGGACCATTCCATTGCCGTGGGAACGGTGGCAGCGGTGGCACCGGAAAAGGTGCCCATGGGCCTGATCTGGCTGGATGCCCACGGGGATTTCAACACACCGGACACCTCCCCGTCAGGCAATATCCACGGCATGCCCCTGGCCACCCTTCTGGGGGAGGGGCACCCGGATCTGGTGAATGTGGGCCGGCCCGGACCGAAAATTCTGCCGGAAAATGTGGTCATGATCGGGCTGCGGGACCTGGACCCGGTCGAAAAAAAAAGGCTGAAAACCTCTGGAGTCACCGTGTTTACCATGCGGGACATCGATGAACAGGGGATCTCTTCGGTGGCCGGCAAGACGGTCATGAAAATTGCCCACCTCAAGCGCATTCACCTCACCGTGGACATGGATGCCCTGGATCCGGTGGAAGCGCCGGGGGTGGGGACCCCGGTGCCCGGGGGCATCACCTACCGGGAGGCCCACCTGCTCATGGAGATTCTGGCGGATTCCAAAAAGATCGCTTCCATGGACCTGGTGGAGATCAACCCCATTCTGGATGTGGCCAACAAGACCGCAAGGCTGGCAGTGGAACTGACCCTGTCCGCCCTGGGAAAAAGCATTTTGTGAGCCTGAGCGAGTATATTCAATCTCTGAAAGCCTACAAGGGATTTGCCGGTGATATCGTATGCCACCGGACCCTTCCTCCGGTGCCGGCCCGGTATGCCGACACCCTGCCGCGATTCACACACGACCTTTCTTTGCTGCTGGCAGAGCTGGGGATCCACCGGCTGTATGCCCACCAGCAGGCGGCCATGGACCGGATTCTGGCCGGTTCTCACACCGTGATCGCCACCCCCACGGCGTCGGGCAAAAGCCTGGTATACAACCTGCCGGTGGTGGACCGGCTCCTGTCCGATCCTTCTGCCACCGCCCTGTACCTGTTTCCGTTAAAAGCGCTGGCCCGGGACCAGTTGGGCACGGTGCAGGACCTGCTGGTGCGGGCCAGAAGCCTGGCACCGGACCTGCCGGTGCTGCGGGCCGGGGTGTATGACGGGGATGTGTCCGCCCATCACAAGGCGAAAATCCGGCGGGATCCGCCCCAGGTGCTGCTGTCCAACCCGGAGATGCTGCATTTGGCCATGCTGCCCCACCATCACCTGTGGGAGACCTATTTCCGGCGCCTGGCCTTTGTGGTGGTGGATGAGGTGCACACTTACCGGGGAGTCATGGGGTCCAACATGGCCTGGGTGTTCCGGCGCCTGGTGCGCATCTGCCGGTATTACGGGGCCGATCCCGTGTTTGTGTTCTGCTCGGCAACCATTGCCAATCCGGGGGACCTTTGCCGCCGGCTCACCGGGCTGGATGTGGGGGTGGTGGACCGGGCCGGGGCCCCGGCCGGCACCAAAGAGGTGGTGCTCATGCGGGGCATGGACGGGGCGGCCCGGACCGCCATTGCCCTGATTCATGCGGCCCTGCACCGGAACCTGCGGACCATTGTATATACACAGTCCCGGAAAATCACGGAACTGATCGCCATCTGGGCATCCGGGCGGGCCAAAAAACTGCGGGACCGAATCAGCGCCTACCGGGCCGGATTTCTGCCCGAAGAGCGGCGGACCATCGAAACCCGCCTGGCCACCGGGGACCTTTTATGCGTGGTGTCCACCTCGGCCCTGGAACTGGGCATCGATATCGGGAACCTGGACCTGTGCATCCTGGTGGGGTATCCGGGCACCATCATGTCCACCTGGCAGCGGGCCGGCCGGGTGGGGCGGGACGGCAGCCATTCCGCCCTGGTGCTTGTGGCCCATGAAGATGCCCTGGACCAGTATTTCATGAACCACCCGGAGGT
>DATHSR010000440.1:0-4487 GCA_035464035.1 Desulfotignum sp.
GGTTTTTTGTCGTCATGAGCGCATTGCTTTTTAAAACCGTTTATTTCCAAAAAAAAGCATAAAACGGTAATTTTTATCTTGCTTTTTTGAAAAATCTGGATTAGGGGATGAATCATAACGATATCTTGTGCATCGTTATTCTCGGCTCACGCAATTGATCGTTTCTCAGCGCTGTTTTTCCGGATCTGATTTCTGAATCGTTTCTGAACGGCTCATTATTTTCGAAGTCAGGGAATCAGGGTATTCCATTTTCATATCACTGAGGAGAAAATCCTATGAAAAAATCCTATCAAAAAAAAATCAAAACCATGTTAAAAATCGTTCTGGTCGGATTGCTGATGCTGGGATTTCTGGCACCGGCGGTTTCAGGGACCGACAAGGTCAACATCAATACCGCTGACAAGGAACAGCTGATGACCCTCAAGCACATCGGCGATGCGCTGGCGGACAGAATCATCGAGTACAGAAACCAACAGCCTTTCGAGGCCCCTGAGGATATCATGAAAGTCAAGGGCATTGCAGAAAAGGCCTTTGAAGCAAACAAGGACCGGATTGTCGTCAAGGACGACTGATAATTCCGGGGATGTTTTTGCCCCTGATTCCCTGACCCCAAAAAACCATTGCCTGGATCTGCTGAATTTTGTATGATTGGCATCTGACCATGCTGTAAGACCCAGCATGGTTTTTTTTGTTGCAGCGGCCGGGCGGGCCGGGCGGTGTGCCGCCAACGGTGTTGCAAAACTGAAGACAAAGAGGATGAGACCGTGGACAGGTTGAAACAGTATCAGCGCAGATCATTTCTGATTATCTCTTTTTACATGCTGGCGGTTGCCGCAGGGGGGAGTGCCTGTTTTTTTTATGGACTGGACCGTGCCGGCGGCATTATGGCGACGGATGCAGGAAAAGACCTGATAGTGGCGCGTCTGGTGCCGGCCATGGCGTTGCTGCACGACAAGTTTCTGGTGTGGATCCTGCCGGCGGCGGCCGTTGTCCTGCTGGTGCTCGGATGGGTTCTCTGGCTGCTGCTGCGGGTGGGCACGGCACAGGTTTTCACGGACCCGCCGGTGTCACAGGCATCAAAACCCCAGCCCGGCACGGGCGCTAAAAAAGATTTTCTGGATCAGAAAATCGAACAGGCGCGGAGTCAGCGGCTGTTTCTTCATACCTTGGCGGTCCTCCAGCGGGAAGGCCGGCTCCTGGATTTTTTCAGTGAAGATCTGAAGAACTATTCAGACGAACAGATCGGGGCGGCGGTGCGCAGCATTCAGCAGGACTGCAAACAGGCCGTAAAAAAATATATCGATCCCCGGCCGGTGGTGGATGCAGATGAAGGACAGCCCATCACCATTGAACCGGGGTTTGACATGAACGCCGTCACACTGGTGGGGGATGTGGCAGGAGACCCGCCCTTTGAAGGCATTGTCAGGCATCCGGGGTGGAAGGCCGGCAGAAAAGAGATCCCGAACCTGGCGGATGTCCGGGATTCGGCGGTTATCACGCCTGCAGAAATCGAAGTCAGGGGCAGATAGTATTTTGGATTTCAAGGACACGCAATACACCATCGGCATCGATCTGGGCACCACCAACTGTTCGGTGTCCTATGTGGATGTGGCCGGGTTCAAGGATGCGGCAACGGCGGCGGCCAAAGGAAGTTTTTTGGACAAGACCCCGTGGGTCAAGGTGTTTCAGATTCCCCAGCTCACCGGTCTCGGGGAGTTCACAAAGAATCAGGTGCTGCCCTCTTTTTTATACATTCCCGGGGACTATGACATTTCCAAAGAGATGCTCAGGCATCCCTGGAAAAAACCCGAAGACTTGTTCGCCGGGGTGTTTGCCAGGGATCACGGGTCCAAGATCCCGTCCCGGCTGGTGTCGTCGGCCAAAAGCTGGCTGTGCAATGCCGCAGCTGACCGCAGGGCTAAAATTCTGCCCTGGGGGTCCCAGGGGGTGGAAAAAATATCCCCGGTGGATGCCACAGCCCAGTATCTGTCCCATATCCGGTCCGCCTGGAACCATTTTGTGAAAGATGAAGACAAATTCATTGAAAACCAGTTCGTGGTGATCACGGTGCCGGCCTCGTTCAACGAGGAGGCCCGGGACCTGACCATGGCTGCGGTGGAAAAAGCGGGCCTGTCCAGGGCGGTCACCCTTTTGGAGGAACCCCTGGCCGCGTTTTACAGCTGGCTGATCCGCCATGAATCCGACTGGGACCGGACCGTGAAGGAAGATGACCTGATTTTTGTGTGCGATGTGGGCGGCGGGACCACGGACTTCAGTCTCATCTCCCTGAAGGCCGGAGACCAGGGCACCCCCCGGTTTGAGCGGCTGGCGGTGGGAGACCATCTCATCCTGGGGGGGGACAATATCGACCTGGCCCTGGCAAGGATTGTGGAAGCCAGGTTCAACTCCGATACCGCCCTGACCCCCGACAAGTGGAAGACCCTGTGCCACCGGTGCCGGGAGGCCAAGGAGCAGATTCTTGAAAACCGTGAAAAAGCGGTGCGCATCACCCTCAAGGGGGAAGGCCGGGCCCTGATCTCCGGCACCCTGGCTGCGGACCTGACCCGGGGAGAAGTGGAGAACATCCTGCGGTCCCGGTTTTATCCGGATGTGGATGCCGGTCAGCTCCAGGCCGCAGACAGCGGCAAGGAGATTGCCGACTTTGGGTTGCCGTTTGAAAAAGAGCCCGCCGTCACCCGGCACATTGTCCGGTTTCTGGAAAAACACCGGGACACGGTTCAGAAAGCCCTTGGCAAATCGGTGCCCATGCCGGATTTTATCTTGTTCAACGGCGGCACCCTGAAGCCGTCCCTGGTTCAGTCCCGGATCAAGGAAGCGATCCGGCGGTGGTTTAAAACCCGGGATGCCCAGCGGCCCGTCACCCTTGAAAACGACCGGCCGGAGCTGGCCGTGGGGATCGGGGCCGCCTACTACGGCCTGGTGAAGCAGGGCATCGGTGTCCGGGTGGGGTCCGGCAGCCCGAGAAGCTATTACCTGGGTGTGGGGACGGCATCGGACCGGGAAAAAAAGGCGATCTGCCTGGTGGAGCGGGGCCTGGATGAAGGCTCGGTCATCGACCTGCCTGAGATGACCTTTGATGTTCTGACCAACCAGCCGGTCCGGTTCGATCTCTACAGCTCCAGCTTCAGGTCCGGCGACACTGCCGGCAGCCTCCTTGCCGTCGATGACACCCTGACGCCCATGGCCCCCATCCAGACCGTTGTCCGGTTCGGAAAACAGGCGGAGAAAAAACCCATTCCCGTCACCTTAGGGGCGGAATATACGGAAATGGGGACCCTGTCCATGTACTGTCACTCCCGGGTGAGCGACCACCGGTGGCAGCTGCGGTTTCAACTCAGGGATACGGCCATTGAACAGGCCGGCATTCCAGAAACCCGGGTGTATGATGAGGCACTGATCAAAGATGCCTGCAAGATGATCCTTGACCGGTTTTCAGATCCGGACGGTGACGGGCTGGCCGCCCTTGTCAAACAGATAGAGGCAAGGGTGGAACAGGGCCGGGCCGACTGGCCCCTGTCTTTTCTGCGTGCCCTGGCCGATACGCTGATCCGGCTGGAACCCAGGCGGTTTGTGTCTCTGGAACATGCGGCCCGGTGGCTGAACCTGACCGGCTTCTGCATGCGTCCGGGGTTTGGGGATGGATTTGATCCGGACCGGATCAGAAAGCTGTGGACGGTGTACCTGGCCGGCCCGGGGTTTGAAAACGCCCAACAGATAAGGCTGGAGTGGTGGATTTTCATGCGGCGCATCAGTGGCGGTCTCAAGGCCGGGCAGCAGCGGCAGTTTTTCCAGGACATTGCCCCGGTGCTGGTAAAACAGAAAACCAAACTGCCGCCCCAGGAGGCGGTGGAGCTGTGGATGGCTGCCGGCAACCTGGAGCGGCTGCTGATCAAAGACAAGGTGGTGCTGGCAAAGGCGCTGCTGCCCCAGCTCAACGCCCCAAAAAGCAAGGACCGGCTGCTGTGGACCCTGTCCCGCCTGGGGGCCCGGGACCTTTTATATGGATCTGTGGACCGGGTGGTGCCCCCGGCAGAGGCGGGCCGCTGGATCCGTCAGATCATGAAAATGCAGTGGAAACAGCAGGACAAGGCGGCGTTTTCCGTGGCACAGATGGCGGCCAAAACAGGGGACCGGACCCGGGATCTGGACCCGGATCTTGTTGAAACCATTGTCGTGTGGCTCAAAAGCCGTCAGGCCAAGGATTCGATCATCAAACCGGTTCAGGAGAAGACCGCCAGGGCCATGGCAGATCAGGATATCCGGTTCGGGGAAAAACTCCCCCAGGGTCTGGTACTCAAATAATGGCAGGTGCCTTGAAAATTATTAAAATAATGATTGACAAACAATTTGGTTCCATGTATTCTGCAAGGGTTCTTTTCAAGGGAGTTTGGGAACAAAAAACGCCTGAAAAGAAGTGGTTTCGATCTTTGAAAATTGGTCAGTGATAAAGTTTGAAGCGGGTCAAG
>DATHSR010000441.1:0-4868 GCA_035464035.1 Desulfotignum sp.
TGCTGACTCCCAGTGTGCGTAGGAAACATGACGGATCGGTTTATTCCGGGATCTGGCAAGGTCTGCCAGCAGCGGTTTCAGCGCCTGGCAGGACCGGGCGCCGGCGGATGCAGTAAAAAATTCTTTGTACCTGTGAGCGGCCGCCTGGACCTGCCGCAGTATTTTTTCACAGGCTTCACCCGGGGCCGGCAGGCTCTGCCTGGCATGATCCACGATCAACAGATAGATCTGTCTGGCCTGGCCGGGATTTCGCTGGTATATGGCGGCCAGGAAGCGGTTTTTAAGTTGTTCAAGAAAAAATTGATCCGTTTCCGGCATGTTTGTCTTTTTCCAGGTCTGTTTTCCCGTTGGTCAAAACAACGACAGGGAAGCGCGGAAAGGCGCTCCCCTGTCGTTTTGTTTTCAGGTTTTGTGCAGCGACAATTCAGCTGCCGTCAGCAAATCAGCCGTTCACCTCTTCCTTGACGGTGGTGGCCAGCTTGTAAAGGATGGTGAGCACCAGAAATCCTGTGGCATAAACGCCCAATGTGATGATGATCTCCTGGCCCGTGGGGGCATACTCGGTCACATGGTGCAGCGGAGAGGGCACAAAGCCGCCGGAGATCATGCCTAAACCCTTGTCGATCCAGGCGCCCACAAAGATCATGGCACAGGCCAGCGGCAGCAGAATATAGTTGCTGCGCAGTTTCGGGATCACCAGGAAAACGGCCCCGACTCCCATGAGAATGAAGCCGGTCCACATCCAGGGCACCAGGGCGTTGTATCCTTCATATCCGAACAGCAGGTACTGGATATGGGACTTGTGGTCCGGGATGCCTGAGTAGTAGACCACAAACACCTCACAAAGGAAAAAGAACAGGTTGGCGATCACGGCGTAACACACGATCTTGGACAGGGTCTGCATGGCTTCCCAGCCCGGATCAAACTTGGTGAACCGCCGGATGATGTAGCATAAAATGATCAGAAAGGCCGGTCCGGCGGCAAAGGCCGAAGCCAGAAAGCGCGGGGCCAGAATGGCGGTGAGCCAGAACCCTCTGCCGGGCAGGCCGCAGTACAGATAGGCGGTGACGGTGTGAATCCCGATGGCAAAGGGGATGGACAGGTAGATCAACGGCTTGGTCCATGCCGGCGGGTTGACCTGATTCCGCTCCGCCTCCAGCACTTTCCAGCCGATGATGATGTTTAAAAACAGATACCCGTTCAGAACGATCATGTCGTAGAACAGCATGGATTTAGGGGAAGGATACAGCAGGACATTGAGCATCCGCACCGGCTGACCCAGATCCACGATGATGAACAGAATGCACATCACCAGGCTGGCCACGGCCAGAAATTCCCCTAAAATGGTGATCCGGTGAAACTTTTCATAATCATGCAGATAATAGGGGATGACCACCATGACGCCGCCGGCGGCCACCCCCACCAGAAAGGTGAAGTTGGCAATGTAGAACCCCCAGGACACGTCCCGGCTCATGCCCGTGATCATCAGACCGTTGAAGAACTGATCCAGATAGGCGATTTTGCCGATCCCGATCACGATCAAAAGAAAGATGACCCACATCCAGTAGTTTCGCGTTCCTTTGACAGCTATTTCAAGCATATGCGCCTCTCTTAAACAATATAGTAAACAGAGGGTTCCGTACCCAGGGTCTGTTTACGTCGGATTGAATAGTTTTCCCTGAGAAGCTTCCTGACATCAGATTCAGGATCTTCCAGATCTCCCACCACAATGGCACCTTCAGAGGCTTCCGCGCAATAGGGTTGTTCGCCTTTGGCCAGACGCTCCGCACACAGGTTGCATTTTTCCACCACCCCTTTGGACCGGAAGGGGAAATCCGGATCCAGGTCGGCAATAAAGGGCAGCGGGTTCCGGTAATTGAAACTCCGGGCGCCATAGGGGCAGGCGGCCATGCAGAACCGGCACCCGATGCAGCGGTGATAATCCATCATCACG
This sequence comes from Desulfotignum sp., assembly GCA_035464035.1. Classification (GTDB taxonomy): domain Bacteria; phylum Desulfobacterota; class Desulfobacteria; order Desulfobacterales; family Desulfobacteraceae; genus Desulfotignum. The sequence continues at coordinate 1,955 of DATHSR010000441.1, forward strand.
ATGCCGTCCGCTCTGGAAAAAGTGGCCTGGGTGGGGCATGCCCGGACACAGGATGGATTTTTGCAATGGTTGCACAGTACCGGAAAGTACATGTTCTTGAACCGTTCGTTCAAAAATTCATCTTCCTTGTAGGGAAACGCATAATGGAATTTTTCCTTCCAGATCCATTTGATTTCCTGTTTATGATTCACCGGCCGGGTTCTGGGAAATTTTTCCCTGTCCACCTCATGGTTGAAATCGGGCACATTGTGGCGGGCATGACATACATCTGTGATCTGTTTGAGTATGTTTTCATTGAGTTTGCCGGTGTCAATCACCATGCCCCATCTTCTAGCTGTCAGCGCGTCCGGGTGCTTGGTTTTTACGGCATCGGCCGGCCCATGGGTGTCCGGAGCCGCAAAGTTCATTGCCGGAGCAGCACCCAACCCGATGGCGGCAATACCGGCCACTTTCAGAAAATGTCTTCTGCTCTTTTTCATCATTGAATCTCCTTGGGGTTTATATGGCACTCCCAGCAATAGGGATCAACCGATGTATAGACATGACAGGCGTCACAGAATTTTTCCTTGTCCGCATGGCAGCCCAGGCAGGAATTTTCACCGGTTGACAGGCTCATGTTAAAGGAATGGCCGTTGGCCGCCACATAGATCCGGTCGGCGTTCCGCACCACCGCATCCCGCCACTCATCCAGAAGAGACATGTGGTTGGCCCGCATGTCATATTTGTCCAGAACACATTTTCTGGCCTCCTTGGCGGGGCCCAGCAGTTCCGGCTCCGGTGCCGCCTGGGTGGTGGTCACCAGGTTGAACCAGAACGGAGACAGCACGGCCAGAACAAAGATGGCCAGTCCGGTAACGATCCAATTTCTAGTCATTTTATTCTTCCTCCTCGCAACCCGGCAAGGGTTCCATTCTCAGGTCTTGGGTTCGTTCCTGCTCACCCGGCAGAATCAGGGCATTGCCCACCAGTTCGTGAACGCCGGCCACTTCCACGTCCGGCACCCAGTACTCGCACAATGTGGACAGGGCGGCCCGGTCAATGGCGCAGATGGTGCCCAGGGTGTTGACCCCGTATTTTTCATGGACATATTTGAGGGCCGTGGCCCGGGGCAGGGCCCCGGCCATGCGCAGTTCCATGTTCTCTCCGGCATTGAGCCCGGATCCGGATCCGCAGCAGAAGGTGTTTTCACGGATGGTGTTGGGCGGCATTTCATAAAAGTTGTCACACACGTTTTGGATGACATACCGGGGTTCATCCAGCAGGCCCATGCCCCTGGAGGTGTTGCACGAATCATGGAAGGTCATGATCCGGTTGGCGTTCCGGCTCTTGTCCAGTTCCAGCTTACCGTGCCGGATCAGATCGGCGGTGAATTCGGTGATATGGACCATCTTGGTGGCGGCCGCGTTGTCAAACCGGGTGCCGGTGATGGGGTTCACCGGTACTTCCAGAAAGTCGGCCGGGCCGTTCATGGTGGCCATGTACTGATGGATGACCCGCCACATGTGGCCGCACTCTCCCCCAAGTATCCACTTGACGCCCAGGCGCTTTGCCTCGGCATACATTTTGGCGTTGAGCCGCTTCATGGTTTCATGGGAGGTGAAGAATCCGAAGTTGCCGCCTTCAGACGCATAGGTGGACCAGGTGACATCCAGGCCGTATTTGTCCTTGAGATACTGGAACAGGATCAGATACCCTTGGCAGGTGTAGGTGCCGGGGTCGGCAAACACGTCTCCGGACGGGGTGATAAAGAGAATGTCCGCCCCTTTTTTCTGGAACTGGGGGGTGCAGTTGACGCCGGTGATCTCTTCGATATCCTCCACAAAGAATTCCAGCATGTCCTTGAAGGCATGGGGCTGAATACCCAGGTGGTTTCCGGTCTGATAGCAGTTGGAAACAGGGGTGGCGATCCAGTCGATGTTCAGACCGATGAGGTTGAACAGTTCCCTGGCCATGATGGTGATTTCCGCCGTGTCAATGCCGTAGGGGCAGAACACGGAACAGCGGCGGCATTCGGTGCATTGGAAAAAATAATACCACATCTCCTTGAGCACATCCAGGGTCAGGGGACGGGCCCCTCCCAGGCGCTGTCCCCCGGGAATCTTCTGCAGAAGTTTTCCGGCGGCGGTAAAGTCGTTTCTGTAAACAGACCGGAGCAGCTCGGCCCGCAGCACCGGCATGTTCTTGGGGTCGCCGGTGCCTAAAAAGAAATGGCACTTGTCGGCACAGGCACCGCAGCGGACACATACATCCATAAATATCTTGAATGTTCTGAAGCGCTCCAGGCGCTCCTTGATGCCGGTATGCAGAATCTGCTGCCAGTTGTCGGGCAGCTTCCAGTCCTCTTCAATGGGATTCCACGGCCTGGCATTGGGCAGCCCCAGGGTCTCCACACTTTCGGCTTTGGCGGCATAGCAGTACATGCCCGGCCGGATCTGCACGGACGGGGTGGTGTCCATCCAGTCGCCCGAATCGGTCCCATAGTCTATTTTATCCAGTAATTCATCCGGTGTCAGTTCGTCGGCCATTGATTACTCCTTCTTATCCACTGGCAGCCCAGCTTCAATCATTTTATCTCTGAAGTGATCTTCATACTCCTGGTAGGTATGGGTGTGCACATCATAGTTCCAGGGGTTCACATGCCGTTTCGCCCGGGTGTTGTTGGCCATGTTCCTTGTGGGGCTCAAAAAAACCCCGCCCAGGTGCATGAGTTTGCTGGCCGGGAAATAGGCGAAAAGGATACTCACCAGAAACAGGTGGGCATAAAACAGGTTGCCGATGCCGTCCGGGATGGTGGGGCTGAAGGTCACCAGCCCCATGGTCAGCTCCTTGATGCCGGTGACATCCACCTTGGTGAAATACCGCATGAAAATACCGGTGAGGGCGATCCCCAGGATCAGAAACAAGGGGAAGTAAT
>DATHSR010000442.1:0-2737 GCA_035464035.1 Desulfotignum sp.
GACATCCCTTATGTGCTGGACTGGAAAACCGAGGTAAAGATCTATATGGACATTTTCGGCCGTCATATTGACGGCAGTTTCCTGCCCATGGTGCTGGATAACTTTGCCAGGATCATTGTATGCACAAGGAGCAATAAACGGTCCCCCGCCCTTGAAGAATGGATTCAGAAGCCTGAAAGGTATAAAAATTTTTGCGACGACAAACTCATGCTGCTGAAAATGGAGATATTTTCAGGCATTCTCCCCAAATGGCTGGAAGATGAAGACCTTCGTCGCCTGGACCAGAAAATGCTCAAAAAGATTATCGAAGAATCGGAAATCTGCGGGCAGGAAGGATTGTCCGGCCGGGATGCCATCAAGATTTTTGATGAATTCTACTCCAAATATGCCAAGGAAGACCGGCTCATAAACATGACCGATCTGTGTACATTTTTCAACAGCCTGGACAGCCAGCCCAAAAAACTGCTGCCGGAAGGGTTTTTGACCTGTCTGCTTCGCATGTATGATTATTCGGTGCTTCAGCAGGTCAAAGAATCCCTTTACTATTACAACGAAGAACAGATTGCCCGGGATATAAAAAATTATATTTCAGCCGTCACCCATGAACTGGATTCCGTGGTGAAATGCATCTTTACCAAAGAAGTGCTGCATGTGACCGAAGCCTTTCTTGAAAGCATCGAAAACCGGCTTCTGTCTGAAAACCTGGATAAAAAAAGCCGGCAGCAGATCCGGCATGATGTGCTCAAGGAGTATACCACCCGGGCCCTCACCCATGAGATCATGATTCAGGGCAAAGATATCACCGAAACCCGGCTGTTTGAATCCCTGTATGAAAAATATGTCCACAACCTTAAAAAACGGGTGCTGGAACCGTTTGTCGCCAATGAAAATTTCAGAAACGCCATCAAGGATTTTGATACCCCGAAATTCAGGACCCATGACCGGCGCATCAAAAAGGATGTGGCGTTTCTCATTGACAATCTGTCGGCCAAGTTCGGATATACCAGCCAGGGAGCCAATGAGGTCTGTATCTATGTGATCGATCATGACCTGGCCGGAAAATTCAAGTAAAAACAGTTCATGATATCTGCCATTACCGACCATATGCTGTCACATGACAGTGCACTTGTCGTCACACGTCAAAACGGGTCTCACAAAGCCTGGATGACGGCCCGGCTGTTCAACCGGCTGGATATGGACATGGTGGTGGTCCTGCCGGACCCTAAGCGGGCTGAAAGATTCATGAACGATCTGCGGTTCTTTATGCCGGATCAGACCGGTGCGGTGCTTTTTTTCCCCGGTTATGACATGCTTTCCTTTAAATCGCTGTCCCATCACAGACAGCGGTCGATCCACCGCCTGGCGGTGCTCGCCAGGCTGACCGAACCCCGGTCCCGCCGATATCTGGTGGTGACCAGCATCGATGGGATTCTTTTCAAACTGATTCCGAAAAATACACTGGTCGGGTTTTCCGAACTTTTGATGGCCAACGAGGAAACAGACCGGGATGCCCTGGTCCACCGCCTGGAAGCCGGGGGATATAACCGGGTTTCTCTGGTGGAAGAAACCGGTGAATATGCGGTCAGGGGAGATATTCTGGATGTGTTTGTCCCGGGGGCGGTCCGTCCGGTCAGGATGGAGTTTTTCGGAGACCTGGTTGAATCCATCCGCACCTTTTCCCCCTACACCCAGCGGGGTGTCAAAGAGTTACCCGAAACAGTCATTGTGCCGGCCACCGAAGCGGTGCTTTCAGCGGAAAACCGGCCCCATATTCTGGCACGGCTGCGCCGTCTGGGCAAAGCAGCCGGCCTGGATGATGCAAAAATCCGGGAATATGTCACCCAGATCCGCCAGACCGGCCGTTTTGCCGGTATCGAGACCATGCTCCCCATTGTCTATGACACCCTGGATTCCCTGTTTGATTATCTGTCAAAACAGACCGGCATCATCTGGGATTCCCCTGATCTTCTGGCAGCCAGGGCACAGGAGTTTGAAAATCAGGCGCAGCTCACCTACCAGAGTTTGAAAGATGAAAAAAGACTGGGCGTACCCCCCCGGGAAACCTGTCTGGATTTTGACCAGGTGACCGCAACGGTCCGGGAGAGAAAACACCTGGTCTTCAATGAACTGGCGTTTGAGTCCGGGCCGACATTTTCCAACGTGGTTCATTATCCGGTGGAGACCCATGAGATCCTGTCAAATTTTCTTGCCCTGAAAAACAGATCAGATACCCCGCTCAAACCCCTGGCAGACTGGGCCTTGTCCCATGTGACTGCGGGCAGAAGAGTGGTTTTTGCCATCCACCAGGACGGCCAGGCAAGGCGTCTGGCATCGCTTCTGGCACCCTATGGCCTGACGCTGACCGCCAGTGATGATGTTGTCCGGGTGATGCAGCAGGACCCCGGGCTTTTTTGTGTGGTGGGAGACCTGTCCACCGGATTTGCGGTCCCCGATCAGGGCCTGGTGCTGATCACCGAAGAGGAAGTTTTCGGGAAAAAGCGGGTGCGGCGGACTTCCCGCTCCTTTCGGGATCTGAAAACCGAACTGATTGCCCCGGAAGAGCTGAAAAACGGGGATATCGTAGTGCATGCAGAACACGGGGTCGGCCGGTATGACGGACTGTGCAGCCTGGTCGTCATCCGGATATCCCAGGATTTCATCCGCATCGTGTATCCGGACGTTGACACACTCTACCTGCCCGTGGACCGGATTGAAATGATCGGCAAATATATCGGTG
>DATHSR010000443.1:0-2840 GCA_035464035.1 Desulfotignum sp.
TCCGGCAAAAAAATTGGGAATCTTTTTCGGGCTGTTCGAGTTCCCGGTCATCGCCTTTTATATCCGTCATCCTCGGTCAGACCTCCTCATAAATATGCAGTGAGGATTTATTCCGGACGATTAAAGATTAATCAGGTCCAAATTCTCAATGGGAAAGCGTATTCCCTGCTGAACCTCCCATTTTATTTAACTGGTTCTATCTCAGAATATTTAAAAAGGATGATATCCAATGACAAATCCGGCCACCAATCCAAATGAGGCGGTATACCGATCTGGATTTGCTTCAAATTCTTGTGTTATCCAGCTCGATATGAAAAATCGATGCTGATCACGCAGCCAGCCCCTGATCCTGTCCCCGGCGGGACAGGCTTCAATCGCCGGGGATTTTCCCCTGGTCATGCCAGCGGCGGGCCAGGTAAATGAACGGGGTGTCCGCAGCCCCCACCACCCATTTGATCAGATAGGTGGTCCAGAAAATCTGCACCAGGACACTTAAGGGGAAAACTCCCCAGAAGGCCAGCACGGTGAACACCGTGGAATCGATGAACTGGCTGACCATGGTGGAGGCGTTGTTGCGCAGCCAGATCAGGCGGGTAGCAGGAAACCGTTTCCGCCAGAAATCATAGGCCCAGACATCGTGGGTCTGGGAAATCAGATAGGCCAGCAGGCTGGCGCCGGCAATCCGGGGCATGAATCCGAAAATCACCGCCAGGCTGTCCTGGGCAAAATCATCCGGGGCCGGCGTGAAAACCAGGGCGAAATTCATGAGCACCGTCATGGCCACCAGGGAGAAAAGTCCGATAAACACGGCTTTTCTGGCCTGTTTCTTTCCATACATCTCCGACAGGATGTCGGTCACCAGGAAAGAGGAGGCATAAACGATGTTGCCTAAGGTGGCGGTGATGCCGAACAGCTCCACCAGTTTGATCACCTGGATATTGGCCACAATGGCGGCCAGGGGCACCCAGGCATAAAGCCCCGGGCGGCCGAAAAATCTGTATGAAATAAGGATGAATCCGAAATTGACGGCCAGCATGGCCAGCCAGAGCAGTTCGTTCAAGGGAAACCCCCAGTTTTGTTAAGGCGGGTTGCTGTGACCGCCGTGGTTCACGTCAGTTGCCGGATCTGCGCAAACTGCTTCAGGTCCGGCACCTTTTTCAGCAGAGCGGAAAAATCTACCAGTTTGCACCCATAAAATCAATACCCGATTCAGATACAGCGGCCACGCAATACCCATGATCGTTGTCAGATGCTCTAATATCCGACGCTGAAAAAAGTCTTGCCCCCCTCTTTCAATTATTGTGAAAGTGTATTACATAAATCAACTTAATCAAATTGAACTGACATTTAAACTTTGAGCTGCCCGGCACCGGTCCTGGCGGTTCCAAACAGAAGCTGGAGATAAGCATGGGAAAAAATAAAAAAGAGGACACATTGATGGACAAGATCGTTTCCTTGTCCAAACGCAGAGGGTTTGTATATCCGGGGTCGGAAATCTACGGCGGCCTTGCCAATGCCTGGGATTTCGGGCCGCTGGGGGTAGAGCTGCTCAACAACCTGAAGCAGGCCTGGTGGAAAAAATTTGTCATCGAGCGCACCGACATGGTGGGCCTGGACGCCGCCATCCTCATGAACCCCCAGACCTGGGTGGCTTCCGGCCATGTGGGCAGTTTCGCCGATCCGCTCATGGACTGCAAGAAATGCAAATCCAGGGACCGGGCCGACAAACTGGTGGAAAAGTGGCAGTTCGACAACCAGTCCGACCTGACCCCGGCCAACTGGGCCGGTGAAAAAACCCCGCCCCAGGACATGCTGGACTTCATCAATGACAAAAACATCACCTGCCCCTCTTGCGGCGGCCTGGACTGGACGCTGCCCAAAGCCTTCAACCTGATGTTCAAGACCAAACAGGGCGTGGTGGAAGGGGAAGGCAAGGATATCTACCTGCGGCCGGAAACCGCCCAGGGCATTTTTGTGAACTTCAAGAACGTGCTGACCACCTCCCGCAAAAAAGTGCCCTTCGGCATCGCCCAGATCGGCAAGGCGTTCAGAAACGAGATCACCCCGGGCAACTTTGTGTTCCGGACCCGGGAGTTCGAGCAGATGGAGATCGAATTCTTCTGCAAACCCGGCACGGACCTGGAATGGCATGACTTCTGGAAAACATTTGCCATGGACTGGTACAAGGGTTTGAACGTCAATCCGGACAACCTGCGGTTCCGGGACCATGATGCATCCGAGCTGTCCCATTACTCCAACGCCACCTCGGACATCGAATACCGGTATCCCTTCGGCTGGGGTGAGCTGTGCGGGATCGCCTCCCGGACCGATTATGACCTCAAGCAGCACATGGAACACTCGGCCAAGGACCTGCAGTACTTTGACGAAACCACCCAGGAAAAATACATCCCCTATGTGATCGAACCCTCCCTGGGAGTCCAGCGGTCGGCCCTGGTCTTTTTGTGTGATGCCTATGAAGAGCAGACCCTGGATGACGGCGACACACGGGTGGTGCTGCACCTGCACAACCAGCTGGCGCCTGTCAAGATCGCGGTCCTGCCGCTGCAGAAAAAGCTGGGGGATGAGGCCCAGAAAGTATTTACCCTGCTGGTGAAGGAACTGGGGCTGAACATCGATTTCGACCTGGTGGGCAGCATCGGCAAACGGTACCGCCGCCATGACGAGGCCGGCACGCCCTACTGCGTCACCTTTGATTTTGACTCCCTGGAGGATGAGGCCGTCACCATCCGGGACCGGGACACCATGGACCAGGTGCGTATGAAAATAGCTGAACTGACGGCCTATTTCAGGGAAAAATTCAAATATTAACCTCCGGAGAG
>DATHSR010000444.1:0-3187 GCA_035464035.1 Desulfotignum sp.
GGGTCAGGCCTTGCATTTTTGACGTTTCTTAGATAGCGGGGTCAGGCCTGCGTTATTGTAGTTATTTTGCAAAATAACTACAATAACGCAGGCCTGACCCCGCTATCTAAGAAACGTCAAAAATGCAAGGCCTGACCCCAAAGTTGCTACCTGAAGCGCTTGTACAGCTCCATGGTCACCACCACCGGGACGGCCAGCACCAGGATATACATCCATTCGTTGAAGGTGACCGGTTCGATTCTCAGGATGTTCTGCATGAACGGAATGTGCATGCTCAGAATATGAATGCCCTGGGCCGCCAGGACCCCGAACACCAGGATGATGTTTCTTTTCAGGGGCACCTTGAACACCGAGGTGGTTTCAGATCGGCAGTTGAAGGCATGAAAGTTCTGCATGAACACCATGAGCAGCAGGATCAGGTCCCGGGCATGGGTCTCGTCCATGGCCGTGAAGTGGTTGAGCCAGTACCACAGGGCAAAGACAATGCCGCCCATGGTGATGCTGGCCACCAGGGTCTGCTGGATCATCAGCGGGTTGAATATCTTTTCCGACGGCCGCCGGGGCTGCCGTTTCATGGCGCCGGGCTCCCCGCCTTCAAAGGCCAGGGCCACATCCTGGATCCCGTTGGTCACCAGGTTCAGCCACAGCAGCTGCACCGCCAGCAGCGGCAGGGGCAGGCCCGTGGCCACGGCCCCCAGAAACAGGATGATCTCTGCGGCCCCGGTGGAAATCAGCAGCAGGATCACCTTGCGGACATTGTCATAGGCGAACCGGCCTTCTTCCACCCCGGCCACGATGGAGGAAAAATTGTCATCCACCACGATCATGGACCCCACCTCCTTGGCCACGTCCGTGCCCGAGCCCATGGCCACCCCGATATTGGCCCGCTTCAGGGCCGGGGCATCGTTGACGCCGTCACCGGTGACCGCCACAAATTCACCGTTGCGGATGAGCACATCCACAATTTCCAGTTTCTGGGCCGGCGAGATCCGGGCAAACACCGTGGTGGATCCCACCAGGTGTTCATAGGCCGGGCTGTCCGCGGCCCCGGCCTGCGCCAGCATCTGGCCGGTGACCACCCGGGTGCCGCTGTCGGAGATGCCCAGATCCATGGCAATGGTGCCGGCGGTTTCCGGATGATCGCCGGTGATCATCATCACCCGGATGCCCGCCTGTTTGCACTGTTCAACCGCGTCTTTTGCTTCGGGCCGCAGCGGGTCGATGAACGCCACCAGACCGTAAAAGGTCAGCGGCGGGATATCTTCATCCGCATAGATTTCCTGTTGTTTAAAGTCCGGATACGCCCCGCCGGCAAAGGCCAGGATCCGGTACCCTTTTTTTGCGGCCGCATCCGCATCCGCCAGGATTTTTTCCCGGTCCAGAGGGTGTGATGCATCCTGGACCCACATCTGGTCACAGAAATCCAGAACGGTCTCCACCGCCCCTTTCACCCCGATATACACCCCGTCGTCCCGGCGGCAGAACGCGGCGGAAAATTTTCTTTCCGATTCGTAGGGGATCTTTCCGATCAGGTCATGGCGGGCCCGCAGGGAGTCAAGGTCAATGCCCAGCTTGACGCCCATTCCCAAAAGAGCGATGTCCATGGCATCCCCGTGATACATCCATTTGCCGCCTTCCTGGGCCAGAGCGCCTTCGTTGGCCAAGACGGCGATACGGCTCAAATTTTCAAGGGCTTCGCTGTCGGACACCGTCACCGGCCGGTCCGGGCGGTCCGGGTCCGTGACCTGTCCCTCCCCGTTGTACCCCTGGCCGGAAACGGCGAACCGCCGGCCGCCGGGCAGCAGGATCTGCCGGGCGGTCTGCTCGTTCACCGTCAGGGTGCCGGTTTTATCACTGGCAATGACGGTGCAGCTGCCCAGGCTTTCCACGGATGTCAGCCGCCGGACAATGACATTGCGGGCCGCCATGCGCTTGGTGGCAATGGACAGCGCCACTGTCAACGCCACGGGCAGGCCCTCCGGGATGGCCGAAACGGCCAGGGCCACCACAAAAAAGAAGATGGCGGTCATGTCCATGCCCTGGGCCCTGAGCACCACCGCCAGCACCACGCTCAGACAGATGATGAAAATGCTCACCTGCTGGATGAATTTTTCCATGCGCAGCACCAGGGGCGGTTTGGCTGATGCGGATTCGGTGACATCCCGGGAGATTTTTCCCACCTGGGTGTCCTCACCGGTGCACACCGCCAGGCCCCATCCCCTGCCCTTCATCACCGTGGCTCCGGCAAACGCCATGTTGGTGCGCTCGGCGATTCCCAGCTTCCGGGCCAGCCGACCCGCCTGTTTGACCACGGCCATGGATTCCCCGGTGAGAAAACTTTCATCGATTTCAAGGCTGGCGGCCTCCATCAGCCTGATATCCGCCGGCACCTTGATGCCCGATTCCAGCAGCACCAGATCCCCGGGCACCACGGCTTCGGAAGGGATCTCCATCTCCCTGCCGCCGCGTCTGACCCGGGCCTTTATCTTGAGCAGCTGCTGGAGCCCGGCCGCACTTTTCTCGGCATTGTACTCCTGGTAGGTGCCCAAAGCACCGTTGATGAAAATCACCAGAAAGATGAACAACGCGTCCTTGGCTTCGCCGATGGCAATGGAGGCCACGGCCGCGGCGATGAGAATGAAAATCAGAGGATTGATCACCTGGTGGAGAATGATCCGGCCCAAAGACACCCCCCGGGCCGCGGGCAGGCTGTTTTCGCCGTAAAATGCCAGCCGCCGGCCGGCTTCCTCCGGGGTCAGGCCCTGATCCGAGGTTTTGAGCTCGTCAAAGATCTCTTTTTCAGCAAATGCATGCCAGTGCTCTTCGGCCAGTCTGTCCTGGTGCGTGATGGTGGTCATATCCTCCGCCTTGTCTTGAATGTTTCCAGCCTCCCGGTCCGCTGCAGCTTTTTCAGGGGACAGGGCCGGATTTCATAATCTTTTTCTCTGTGCCGCCTGTATTAAGGATTAATGTTTTTTTAACCAAAACTCAATTAAAAGTTTGGCTGATCTATTCATGGCACCGCCTTCACCCTGCCCGGACACCCCCGGGGTGCGACGTTTTTTTCCAGGCCACCTGAAAAGGCCGCCTGACCGATTTTTGTTTGACATCGCAGGCAAACCCCCCTAACATAAAAAACTGTCGCCAGCAAAGCATCCTGTCATCAACCCCGGCAAGGAGGATCACA
>DATHSR010000445.1:0-4578 GCA_035464035.1 Desulfotignum sp.
TTTTCATACCATGTCCTTGTTTCAGGCAGATGCCTGTGCGATCCACTCGTTGATTCTTTCCCGGTCGTTTTCAGCCATGGACGTGATGTGCAGCCGGACATGATACCCGTCTTTGGCCGGTTCGGTGTGCATGCACTTGGCATAGATATCGTCAAAACAGTGGGCTTCCAGGCAGAAATCAAAATTGAGCTTCACATCGGTCAGCGGTTCAATGGCAATGGTGGTCTGGATGAGGAACTGGTTTTGGTCCAGGGCCAGGGAAGTGCCGGTCAGAGGGATAAGATCCAGCTTTTTGTCCTGTATGATCCAGCAGTGAAGGGGAATCTGGATCTCCAGCAGCGGTCCCGGTGAAGCGTTCACTTCCAGGGAGATGACGTTGCCGTCCATATCAATGGCCGTGACTGAATAAAATACCAGGGGTTTTTTCATGCCCTTCATCATCACGGTTTTGGGAGGGTCGGCCTGAACCTTTGCCTGAACCGCCCTGTATGTGGATTCGCCGACCAGCACCTGCCCGCCGATGCTGTTGGATTCGATCCGGGCGGCCCGGTTGACCGTGTCTCCCACAATCCCGTATTTCATTCTCAGGTCTGATCCGATATTGCCCACGATCACACTGCCGGTGTTGATGCCGATGCCCATCTCCAGGGCGGGATATCCCTCACCCATGAGTTCGGTGTTCAGGCTGTCCAGGCGGTTCTGCATCTCGATGGCGCAGGCCACCGCCCGCTGGGGATCGTTATCATGGGGTTCGGGCGCACCGAACACCGCCAGGATCGCATCACCGATGATTTCGTCAATCATACCGTCATAGGCCAGGATAATGGCGGACATCTGCTTGAGATACCGGTTGAGCAGCTGAACCATTTCCTCAGGGTCACGGGATTCCGAAAGGCTGGTAAACCCCCTCAGGTCGGCCATGAGCACGGTGACGGTCTTCCGGGTGCCCCCGATCTGACGGCCTTTGGGAGAAGAGAGGATCTCTTCCACCACTTTTTTTGAAAGATAGCGGCCAAAGGTGTCTTTGATAAACTTGACCAGCCGGAGCTGTTGATCCGAAACCCGGATGATGCGTTCAAGCATGTTTGTCCGGGTGGAGACAATGGCCTTGATTTCATCGGGCGTATCTGCCGGCAGGTCGATGGTGTCTGGTTTGGAAAAGTCATTTTCGATCTGCCGGTTGGCATGGGCGATCCGTTCCAGGGGGTCGATGATTTTTTGGGTGAGAAAGTGATTCAGACTCACCACCATGAAAACCACGATAATGCCCACCAGCACCATGATCCGTATGGCATACCAGAACAGTTCCACAGGGCCGGCCCCTTCGGCCAGCCACCGGTACCCCAGAGAGTACACCAGCAGCACCGCCTCGATGAACAGAATCCGCCAGAAAACACCCATGACCAGGATTTCCCGGACCCCGTTGCTTTGTTTGCTGTTTGCCTTTTTCAGCATGATCGGTCAATACCTTTGTCAATCTTTTTTTAGGCCTGGATGGGCCTGACTGCGTTTCAGGGACCCGTCATGGTCCAGATAACGGATTTTGACGCCACCCTGTGCCGGTGCCTGGCTAAAATCAGGCGATGTGTATCGGGTGAAAAAACAATATCATGATTGAAATCCGCTGCATACCATTTAAAAATCCGGGGGATATATACATACCCCCCTTGATACTGTTTCGTTTGCGAGGATGCGGTTATGTCTTGATTTCAGAACAACCGGTCTTATTATTAAATTGATTTTTAACGTGTGACAACCTTGTTGATTTACGAGGAGAATCATGGGTAACCATATCAAGACCGTTTTTCTGCTCACCGCCATGACCGGGCTGTTCCTGGTCCTGGGATACGCCCTTGGCGGGCAGTCCGGCATGGTGATCGCATTGATCATCGCCTTTGCCATGAACTTTTTTTCCTACTGGCAGTCCCATACCATTGTGCTCAAGATGTACCGGGCACAGCCCCTGGAAAGGGCCCAGGCCCCGGGCCTGCATGATACCGTGGCCCGCCTGGCCCAGCGTGCCGGGCTGCCCATGCCAAAACTTTACGTCATTCCCGATGATGCGCCCAATGCCTTTGCCACCGGCAGGGATCCGGATCACGGGGTGGTGGCGGTCACCCAGGGACTGCTGCGCCTCATGAACCAGGAGGAGCTGGAAGGGGTTCTGGCCCATGAACTGGGTCATATCAAAAACCGGGATATCCTGATCTCCACCATTGTGGCCACCATGGCCGGGGCCATCATGTTTCTGGCATCCATGGCCCGGTTTACCGCCATTTTCGGCGGCAGGGGCAACCAGGGAGGCGGCCCGGGGATTGTCGGCGTCATCATCATGTCCATCCTGGCACCCCTGGCGGCCATGGTGGTGCAGATGGCGGTATCCCGGTCCAGGGAGTACCTGGCGGATGCCACGGCAGCCCAGGTCACGGGCCGGCCCCAGGGGCTTGCATCCGCGCTTGCCAAACTCGGCGAGTATACCCGCCGGGGCGTCACCGTGGATGCCAATCCCTCCACCGCCCACATGTTCATTGTGAATCCCTTGTCCGGCCGTCAGTTCGCCAGCCTCTTTTCCACCCACCCGCCCCTGGAGGAGCGCATCAGGCGCTTGACCGGTGCCGGGCCGTCCGGTTCCGGGCCCCAGACGTCAACAGGCCAAAAATCCACCATGGCCGATCAGGGCCGGGCGTTCTGGGATTCTCTGTCCTGATGTCAGACCGTCAGCAATAAAGTTAAGAAATTGAAATACATCGGCGCACATGTGAGTATCAGCGGGGGAGTGGAAAACGCCCCGAAAAATGCTGCAAAAATCAGTGCCAGAGCTTTTGCCATGTTCACCCGGAACCAGCGGCGGTGGTCATCCCCTGCCCTGACCGGTCAGAACATCACCGGCTTCAGGGAACAATGCCGGCAGTATGGATTTGAACCAAAGGTCATTCTTCCCCATGACAGCTACCTGATAAATCTGGGACACCCGGATCCGGCCGGGCTGGACAAATCACGGACCGCTTTTTTCGAGGAAATGGCGCGATGTGAACAGCTCGGACTCTGTTATCTGAATTTCCACCCGGGCAGCCATCTGAACAGAATGTCACCGGAACACTGCCTGGACCGTATCGCCGAATCCATCGGCCTGGCAATGGACCGGACAACCGGTGTCACGGCGGTCATCGAAAACACCGCCGGCCAGGGCACCAACCTGGGATACCGGTTCGAACACCTGGCCCGGATCATCGACCAGGTCACAGACAAAACCCGGGTGGGGGTCTGCCTGGACACCTGCCACCTGCATGGTGCCGGGTATGATATCAGGACCGCTCCCGCATTTGAAAAAACCATGGACGAATTTGACAGGGTCGTGGGTCTGCGCTATCTTGCAGCCCTGCACCTGAACGATTCCAAAAAGGATTTCAACAGCCGGGTGGACCGGCATGAAAGCATCGGCAAAGGCGAACTGGGCCTGGCCCCGTTTGAGTTCATCATGAACGATGCCCGGTTCGACCACATGCCCCTGGTGCTGGAAACCCCGGATGACACCTTGTGGGAGGTGGAAATCAGGCAGCTTTATGACCTGATCCGGTAAAAAAAAGAGGAAGCGGTTTTTTTCTGATCAGGTAAAATTAGCGCTGGTATCCGGACTCAAAAATCAGTATAGAAAAAGTTTCATCAATTTTTTTTGTGGAGGAACGGCAAAATGAAAAAAACAGGGATTGTGGGATGGCGGGGCATGGTGGGGTCTGTGCTCATGGAACGGATGATGGCGGAAAAAGATTTTGAAAAGATCGCCCCGGTTTTTTTCACCACGTCCCAGGCCGGGCAGAAAGCCCCGGATGTGGGCAAGGATGTCCCAAACCTGATCGACGCCCATGATATCGATGCCCTCATGGAGATGGAGATCATCCTCTCCTGCCAGGGGGGCGGTTATACCGAGGCGGTGCGGCCCAAGCTGGCGCAAAACGGATGGAAAGGGTTCTGGATCGATGCAGCCTCCACCCTGCGGATGACCGGTGACAGCATCATTGTCCTGGACCCGGTCAACCGGCAGGTGATCGACGGCGCACTGGACCGGGGCATCAAAAACTATATCGGCGGCAACTGCACCGTGTCCCTGATGCTCATGGCCTTAGGCGGGTTGTTTGAGCAGGACCTGGTGGAATGGCTCACCTCCATGACCTATCAGGCCGCTTCCGGTGCCGGGGCCAAGAACATGACCGAACTGGTGGCCCAGATGCGGACCATCGGTGACAAGGCCGGCCCTGTTCTGGATGACCCGGCATCCGCGATCCTGGATCTGGACCAGAATGTCACAGACACCCTGCGCTCGGGTGAATTTCCCACCGCCATCTGGGGAGTGCCCCTGGGTGCCAGCCTGATCCCCTGGATCGACCGGGCCATGGAAAACGGCCAGACCCGGGAAGAGTGGAAAGGGTTTGTGGAAACCAACAAGATCCTGGGCCGGTCAAACAACCCCATTCCCATTGACGGCCAGTGCGTGCGCATCGGGGCCATGCGGTGCCACAGCCAGGCATTCACCATCAAGCTGAAAAAAGATGTGCCCCTGGCTGATCTCGAAGCCATGCT
>DATHSR010000446.1:0-1563 GCA_035464035.1 Desulfotignum sp.
GGTTTCCAGAGGACTGCATGTCAAGCTGCTGGAAAAACTCAAGACCGCGGCCCAGCTGTCTGAAAAATCGTCTTTTAACTTTGTCCAGGGCGAGGGGTCTTTGGGTATCATCACCAACGGGGTAAGCTTTTATTATGCCGCAGATGCAGTCAAGGACCTGGGACTGACAGGCCGGGCCAAAATTCTGCGCCTGGGATTTTCCAACCCCATGCCTGAAAAACTGATCAAGGATTTTGTGGCAGGATGTGAAAGGGTGCTGGTGGTGGAAGAGGGAGAGCCTTTCATGGAAGAAGCGGTCAAGGCCTTTGCCCAGGAGCAGGGGATCACCATTCCCATCAAAGGCAAATCAGAGGCATTGTTTTCCCGGCTGTTTGAATATGACCCGGCCATGGTGAGGGAGAAAATGGCGGCGTTCTTCAATGTCCCCTATACCCCGAAGACTGCGGTGGATACATCGGATCTGCCGGAAATTCCCATGCGGCCCCCCAACCTGTGTTCCGGGTGCTCCCACCGGGCCACGTTCTATGAAATCAAGCAGGCGGCCAAGGACATGGATGTGATCTGTCCCACGGACATCGGCTGCTACACCCTGGGATTTCTGCCGCCCCTGAGCACCGGGGATTTTGTCATCTGCATGGGATCATCGGTCAGTTCCGCCTGCGGGTTCGGCAAAGCAACGGACCAGAAAGTGGTGTCCTTTATCGGGGATTCCACCTTTTTCCATTCCGGGATCACCGGCCTGGTCAATGCCGTGTTCAACAACCACAATTTCACCCTGGTGATCCTGGAAAATGACATCACCGCCATGACCGGACACCAGCCCCACCCCGGCGTGGACATGGAGCTGTTCGGACTGGCCGGTCACGGACGGGTGAACATCGAGAAACTGGTGCGGGCCCTGGGCGTTCAGCATGTATCGGTCATCAAACCCTTTAAGGTGAAGAAAAGCATCGACACCATCAAAGAGGCCCTGGCATTCAAAGGCGTATCCGTGATCATTTCCCAGGAACCCTGTGTGCTGTATGCCAAAAGCCTGAAATTGAAAACAGCCAGGCCGTTTGTGGTATCCAGCAAATGTGTGGACCACAAAGACTGTATCACCTCCATTGCCTGTCCTTCCTTCTACCTGGATGAAGACAACCGAGTGGCCATAGATGCCAATACCTGTGTGGGCTGTGCAGTATGCGCCCAGATCTGTCCTGAAAACGCCATCCGGCCCCTGAAGTGATAACCCCAAACACAAGGATTCAAACATATGGAAACAACAAGACTGATCATTGTAGCCGTCGGCGGACAAGGCAATCTTCTGGCATCCAAAGTGCTTGGTGATGCTGCGCTGATTGCCGGGGTGCCGGTGCGCATGAGTGAAATTCACGGCATGGCCCAGCGCGGGGGCGTGGTGGAATCCGCCATTGTATTTGGAGAAGCTGAAAGTTCCATTATCTCAGACGGGGAGGCCGATATCCTTCTGGGTTTCGAACCGGCCGAAACCCTGCGGGCCATCAAGCGGTGCAGCAAGGATACCCAGGTGATCACCAATACCGCACCGGTGCCGCCTTTTAC
>DATHSR010000447.1:0-2509 GCA_035464035.1 Desulfotignum sp.
GGATCTCGTCCGGAGCTGAACTGAATGCGTCGTTGAAACCGGTATCAGATCATTTCTAAGAGGTTGCCCTGGTGGGGCAGGCATCATCTTTCATGAACCGCACCAGCACATCCCCGGCATCCACGGCATCTCCTGTTTTCACCAAAACCTCGGCGATCATGCCGTCCACGGGTGAGGCCACGCCGCTTTCCATTTTCATGGATTCCAGGGTGACCAGGTTCTGGCCCCGGGTGACGCTGTCCCCTTTTTTTACCATCACATCCACCACCAGGCCCGGCATGGGACACGGCAGCTCATTGGACGTCAGTACCTCTTTTGCTGCCGGCATGTGCGGGATCAGGTCCCATTCTTCGGGGCGGTAGACCTCGTAGAGCCGGTTGAGGCCGCAAAAGGCGATCCAGAAAAATGAGCGGTCATAGCGCAGGCGGAACCGGTGGTCCCGGCCGTCGATGGTCAGCTTGAGCCGGCGGCGGTAGAATTCAAAGTCCGGGGGCACCACCGTCATCCGGTCCTGGTTGACCTGCATGGCCCACTGGTTGCCTTCCAGGGATTTTTCCATCTGGATTTCATACACATCTGACTGGGACCGGACCACATAGCGGTGCCGGCCGGTGATGCCTTTTTCACCGCCGATGCGGGTCACCATGGGTTGGACCGATTCTCTGACCACCATGTTGCGGACGTGGTACACCAGGGCCGCGGTCAGGGCGGACAGCTTCAGGTGCCGGTCATCCGGAGGGGACAACGGGAGATGCCCGTCAAAATAGCGGTCGATAAAACCGGTGTCCAGTTGGCCGGCGGCAAATGCCGGCTGGCACAGCACACTGTTGGCAAAATCGATGTTGGTGACCACCCCTTCAATATGATATCCGTTGAGTGCCTCGATCAGCGCGGTGCAGGCGGTTTCCCGGTCTTTTCCGTGGCAGATCACCTTGGCCAGCATGGAATCATAGTGGACCCCGATCTTGCTGCCGGTATTCACGCCGCTGTCCACCCGGACAGCATCCCCCCGGGGTTCTGCATACCGGGTGATCATGCCGGTGGCCGGGGTAAATCCCCGGGCCGGGTCTTCAGCGCAGATCCGGGCCTCCATGGCCCAGCCGGTGAACGTCACCCCGGCCTGGTCAAAGGGCAGCGGGTCTCCGGCGGCAATGCGCAGCTGCAGTTCCACCAGGTCCAGGCCGGTGACAAGCTCTGTGACCGGGTGCTCCACCTGGAGTCGGGTGTTCATTTCCAGAAAATAAAACCCGCCCCTGGGATCCAGCACAAACTCCACTGTACCGGCATTGACATATCCGGCCTGGCGGGCCAGGTCACAGGCTGCCTTTCCCATCCGCTGCCGCAGATCAGGGGTCACCGCCAAAGACGGGGACTCCTCGATGATTTTCTGGTACCGCCGCTGAATCGAACACTCCCGTTCCCCCAGAAACACGACATTGCCGAATGCATCTGCCAGCACCTGGATTTCGATGTGCCGGGGCTGCTGGATATAACGTTCCATGAAGATCCGGCTGTCACCGAATGACTTGCGGGTTTCCTGGCGGCTGGCGGCCAGGGCGGCTGCCATCTGATCCGGGCCGGTCACGATGCGCATCCCTTTGCCGCCACCGCCCGCGGCCGGTTTGAGCAGCACCGGGTATCCAATGCTTCCGGCAATGTGCAGGGCCTCATCCTCATCATTGAGGGTTTCTTCATGACCGGGAATTACCGGGACCCCGGCCTTGACCGCCAGTTTCTTGGAAAAGATCTTGTCCCCCATCAACGCGATGGCCTGGGAAGGCGGGCCGATGAATGTCAGGCCTGCGGCCTGGACCGATTCGGCAAACCGGGCGTTTTCAGACAAAAACCCGTACCCGGGATGAACCGCCTGGCAGCCTGTTGACTGGGCAACAGAGATGAGGGTATCGGCATTCAGGTAGGAATCTGTGGCCCGGGATCTCCCGATATGCACAGCGTCATCGGCCAGCTGCCGGTGGAGGCTGCGGCTGTCCGCATCGGAAAAGACGGCAACTGTCTTGATGCCCAGGCGCTTGCAGGTGCGGATGATGCGGACGGCAATTTCCCCGCGGTTGGCGATCAGAATGGTTTTGAACATGGTGCACCTCACAAGGGAATGTTTCCGTGTTTTCTGTCAGGACCGTCCGCGGCCTTGCCCTCCAGAACCTGGAGGGTGCGTATCAGCCGGTGCCGGGTGTCCCTGGGAAAAATCACGTCATCAATATAACCCCGCTGGGCCGCCAGAAACGGGTTGGCAAAAGTGTGCCGGTACTGTTCCATTTTTTCATGGAGCACGGTTTCCGGTTCAGCAGACATCTCAATCTCTTTTCGGTGGATTACCTCTACCGCACCTTTGGGTCCCATCACCGCAATTTCAGCCGTGGGCCATGCATAGTTCACGTCACAATGGATGTGCTTGGAGTTCATCACCAGGTAGGCACCGCCGTATGCCTTGCGCACAATGACCCAGATGCGAGGCTCGGTTGCTTCGGTAAAGGCGTAGAGCAGGTAG
>DATHSR010000448.1:0-2917 GCA_035464035.1 Desulfotignum sp.
TCCTGGTCGTCGACGATGTGGTAGACACCGGCGGTTCTGCCGCGCGGGTTATCCGGACAGTCGAGCAGTTGGAGGGCACTGTGGTCGAGGATGACAGGGAGCGGGATATTTTTTACAATGACCAGCTGCGGGATGCGGCGGTCAAACGCCTGGCCATGAATGCCAGATGGCAGGCAAAGGAGTTTGCCAAACGGGGCGCCACTCCTATCATTTTTCTGGATGAACCGGCCCTGGCCGGGTTCGGTACTTCCGCCTACATCACCATCACCCGGGCCGATGTCCAGGCCTGTATCGAAGAGATCGTCCAGGAGATCCATGCGGAAAACGGCCTGGCAGGCGTCCATGTCTGCGCCAACACCGAATGGGACCTGCTGCTGGACACAAACATTGATATCATCTCCTTTGATGCGTTTTCCTATTTTGACAAGTTTATCCTGTATCCCAAGGCTATCAGAAAATTTCTTGGACGCGGCGGGATTCTGGCCTGGGGCATTGTACCCACGGCGGACGAAAACCTGATTTCACAACAGACCAGCGGAGGGCTGGCGGAGAAACTGACAGATCAGATCCGGCAGGTGGCGGACCTTGGTATTTCCATGGATACGGTGACGGCCCAGTCCTTTGTCACCCCCAGTTGCGGCACCGGATCTCTGAGCCCGGCATCAGCCATCCGGGTACTTTCACTCACCAAAAAAGTGTCTGAACAGATCCGGGCCCGGTAGGCTCACAGCCATCGATCAGGCATTTTCCCGGGCGGCCTCCGCCCTGAAATCGCCGATTTTCCGTTCATAGGTCTCAAAATAACGGGGATACGCCTGTTTCATGGCGGCCAGGGCCCGGTCCCAGGGCAGGTCGTCAAAACTGCCGTGCTCGGTCACATACTCCATGTGACGGTTGCCCAGGTTGTCAAAGGGATGAAAAATCGAATCACAGGTGCCGTCAAATTCCAGGGGCTTGACATTGAAGGCCTCGCACAGGCTCAGGTTGAAGGCAGGGGTGGCCTTGACCCATCTGCCGGAAAGATACACCTCGGTAAACCCGTGCCACACAAACAGGTCGGTTTCCATGAGCGCCTTGAGACGCTCGGTGTTGAGATGGTTTTTCACATCGGCAAACCCCAGCCGGGCTGCAATCCCCTGACTGCGGAGACAGGCGGCCAGGAGCACGGCCTTGGCCACGCAATACCCCTCGCCTTTTGCCAGCACGGCGCTGGCCTTCATGCTGACTTTGACCGGCTCGATACTGTAGGGATTGTACCGGATGAGATCTCTTACCGCGTAATAGAGGCTGACCGCCCGGTCCACATCGGTTGTGCCGGACCCGGCATGTTTTTTTGAAAATGCAGCGATATCCGGATGATCCTTGTCGATAAAATAGGTGGCGGCCAGACAGGCGGACATAAAAACTCCTTTTCCAGGGAATTGACCTGATTTTACAGCTCTCTTGATTAATATACCCCATCAAACCGGATAAAATCAATACAGAGACTTAAAGACATCATGACGCAGACTCCCATTTTTCAATGACCTGCGCAACCTGCTGCCGGAAGGTGGCTGCAGCTGTCATTGACTGGTCGAACACCTCCTGAGCCCGGTAAAATTCCAGGGCCCGGATATCGACCACCGGCACCGATACATATACGTCAGGCTCCCGGTGCCGGCGTTTTTCATTAATGATGGCTGCCTGCATCACCTTGATTGAATTGAAAACCGTTTCAAAATAACCGGGTAAGTCTGATGGCGGTTTTGTCCGTTCACCGGTCACGTCGATACCGATGACAATGTCACAGTCTTCTATGAGCAGGTCATAGGGAACCGGGTTGCACGCACCGCCGTCCACCAGGACACGTCCGTTCCGCCTGACCGGTTCGAATACACCCGGAAGCGCCATACTGGCGTTGATGGCGGAGATCAAATCTCCGGATGTCAGAACCACCTGCTCACGGCTCCACAGATCGGCCGCCACGATGCGTATTGGAATATCCAGATCTTCAAAGGTTTTTTTCTCCAGCGTCTCGGACATGAACGCCAGAAACCCTTCCACACTTATCAGTCCCCCGTTTCCCAGTTCAATTTCCACAAAATTGATCCATTCAAATGCGCCGCTGTCAATGAGCCGCTTCAGGGGCTGTTCCCGGCGTGAAACAACAAACCGCTCCACAATGTCCCGGATCTGCTTTCCGGACTTGCCGGCGGCATAAAGGGAGCCGATAATTGCGCCGATACTGCTCCCGGCAATGCAGGCCACCTGGATTCCCATGTCATCCAGTGCTTCAAGCATCATTATGTGGGCCAGTCCGTTGGCACCTCCGGCACCCAGTGCAATGCCGATGGACGGACGGGGGTGTTTCAACCGTGGGGATTCAGTCGGCCGGGCTTTTTCGCCGGCCATGGCAAATCCCGGCCCCCGTAGAAGGGATACCCCCGGCAGAGACGCTGCCATCAGACCCAGAAACCGGCGCCTGGAACAGATATTTTCAGACATGGGACAATTCCTCACCAGAAAAATCAGGGGTTTAACTCATTGCCGCTCCCCACTCCAAAGACATTTTTCACCCAAAGACATGGAAACAGATGGTTCGTATCAATATTTCAACTGTGTGTAAAGATTTTTCAGACTTCGGGAACCATTTACCGGCAGGCGCAGGGTTTTATGCCGCAACCATAAAAATTTTTGTCACTGATTGGGAATCACGGTTGAATCTGAAGAGAATCGATGATACTCAATTATGGGTATGTTTTGAAAAACAGTAGGATCCGGACAAGCATCTGTTTTACCATACCCATATGAGTAAAAAATTGATCTGATAACAAAGATTAGACCGCTTCCGGTTTTTTCTCAAACATGCAAAGGAGATTCAAATGAAGCATATTTCTCACCTGCTGATCTTGCTGGCCTTGTTTGTCGGCGCTGCTGC
>DATHSR010000449.1:0-3174 GCA_035464035.1 Desulfotignum sp.
CAAACAGGCGCACGGATAATACCTAACACGGCAAAAGGAACGGTGCCATGAAACCACCGGTAATCAGATGGGTTATAACCGGCGCGGTCATCGGCATGGTGGTGCTTTTTTTCGTGTTTGACCTGGGGCAGTTCCTGTCCCTGTCATATCTGAAAGCCCGCCAGGAATGGCTGATGGATGTTTATGCCCGCCACGCGCTGGTGACCATCAGCGGTTACATGCTCATCGATATTGCGGTCACGGCCCTGTCTCTGCCCGGGGCCGCCGTCATGACCCTGGCCGGGGGCGCACTGTTGGGCCTTGTGACCGGCACGGTGGTAATCTCCTTTGCCAGCACCATCGGCGCCACCCTGGCGTTTCTGGTGTCCCGGTTTCTGTTGAAGGACTGGGTCCAGGACCGGTTTCGCGCCAAGCTGCACACCATCAACCAGGGTATCGAAAACGAAGGGGCGTATTATCTGTTCACCCTGCGGCTGGTGCCCGTGTTCCCGTTTTTCATCATCAACCTGGTCATGGGCCTGACCCCCATCTCCACCCGCCGGTTTTACCTGGTCAGCCAGCTGGGGATGCTGCCGGGCACCCTGGTGTATGTCAACGCCGGCACCCAGCTGGCACAGATCGATTCGCTCCAGGGAATCCTGTCTCCAGGCCTGCTGTTATCCTTTGCCCTGCTGGGCATTTTTCCGCTCCTGGCCAAAAAAGGGGTGGCGTTTATCAATAAAAAAAGGAAAGGAACCGATCATGAGTCAGCATGAATACGATATCGGCATCATCGGCGGCGGGGCAGCCGGCCTGACCACCGCCTCAGGGGCCGCCCAGCTGGGGGCCAAAGTGATTTTGATCGAACTGGAAGACCGACTGGGCGGCGACTGCCTCCACTATGGATGTGTGCCCAGCAAAACTTTGATCAAATCCGCCCATGTCTATCACCAGATGAAGCACGCATCCCTGTTCGGACTGCCGAAAGTGGCGGTGCCGCCGGTGGATTTCAAACAGGTGGCGGACCGGATCCGGTCTGTGGTGGCAACCATCCAGAAGCACGATTCCGAAGAGCGGTTCTGCAGCTTAGGCGCCAAAGTGATGTTCGGCCGGCCCCGGTTTACGGACGAGCATGCGGTAAGGATCAACGGCACCACCATTTCTGCGGCCAAATGGGTGATCGCCACGGGCTCATCTCCGGTGGTGCCACCCATTCCCGGCCTGGCAGACACCGTGCACCTGACCAACAGAGAGATCTTTTACATGGACACCCTGCCCGCATCCATGATCATGCTGGGGGCCGGCCCCATCGGCATCGAGATGGCCCAGGCCTTCAACCGGCTGGGCACCCGGGTGACCGTGGTGGACCGGTCCCCCCAGATACTGGGCAAAGAGGACAAAGACATGGCAGACACGGTCATGCAGATCCTGGCAAATGAAGGGGTTCAGTTTGTTCTTGAAGCATCCATTGAACAGGTGGAACAAAAAAACGGTCAGGCCCGGGTGACCCTCACCGACCGCACCGGCAAACAGAGGCAGATCACAGCCGACGCGCTGCTGGTGGCCATGGGACGGTCCCCCAACACCGACGGCCTGGACCTGGACGGCATCGATATCCAGGTGGACCGGACCGGCATCCGGGTGGACAACCGGCTGCGCACCCGGCACAGGCATATCTATGCGGCCGGGGATGTGAACGGCGGGTTCCAGTTCACCCATGCAGCCGGATATGAAGGAGGCATCGTCATCGCCAATGCCGTGTTCCGCCTTCCCCGGAAGGTCAACTACACCTGGCTGCCATGGGTGACCTATACCGACCCGGAACTGGCCAGCATCGGCATGAATGAAACCATGGCAAAAAAAACGGGCATCGAATATACCGTGTTCACCGAAGCCTTTAAAGACAATGACCGGGCACTGGCTGAAGGGGAAAGCCAAGGCAAAATCAAACTGCTGCTCAATGAAAAGGAAAAACCCATCGGGGTTCAGATCCTGGGGCCGGGGGCCGGCAACCTGATCGGCGAATGGGTGGCGGCCTTCAACGGCAATGTGAAACTGTCCACCCTGGCCGGTGCCATCCACCCTTATCCCACCATCGGTGAGATCAACAAACGGGTGGCCGGCACCTTTCTGTCCCCCAAAATCTTCTCCCCCACCATAAAGAAGGGACTGAAGTTTTTCTTCAACCTCAAGGGCCGGGCCTGTCATATAGAGGAATGACCGGACAAAAAACGCAGATGACAAACATTTTTATTCTCTACTCCATGTGTGCTTTGGCTGTTTGAAGCGCCAGGTCCTTATCCTTTGTAAACAGATGCCATTTCATTTCTGATGAATGAATGCCGGCTTTCTTGTCCTGACCTCTGCTGTAATACCAGTGTCCAAAGCGTTCAACCGTGGAAAAGGGATGACTTCTGGCACAAAAGAATCCGCAAGGTTTATGCTCTTCAAAAAAAAGAATTTCATCCGGATCATTATCATAAGAGATATCTGCCGGTAATTCGATTTGCGACACATCAATTTTCTGTGCCGTTTTTCTATCCAGCCACGTTGAAATATTCATTGGGTCTCCTTTAAAAAATATGAATGGTTACTTTACGTTCATCAATGGGGGAAAAATTCCATTCTCCCGAAGATCCTGTCCTAAAACGAAACTGCCAGGGTAAGGGAACCGATGGTATGGCCTCCTTTCTGGCCGTCAAACTGTTCGGTTCTGAAAAGATGCCGATAGGTCAGCTTGAACATGTTAATGCTGAAGGAAGCCCCCACGGAAAGGTCTGCCACCAGCGGTTTTTTTTCAACACTCGGGCTGTTTTGCCAGGTGTTGCCGTCAAGAAATATGTCATGCAATACTGCCTCCACCTGGGAACTGACAAATACATGAGCCCCCAGTGATGTTATGCCTGATTGTGACCCTTCGATAACAGGCGCACTGACCCCGGCGCCGGCACGGATGACATCGGACCCGAAATCTTGTGGAATATGATACCCGAAACGGAGCTCTCCTCCCGCACTGGTGGACGTCCTGACATTTCCCAGGGTCAGTCCGGCCCGGGAAATCAGATCATAATCCAAAACGTCAAACAATTTCATACTGTGCAGCCGCCATTTGCGCTGCCAGGACAACCGGAGAGCCGGTTCATTCTCAAGCTGGTTATCCCACCCTTTCGCCGTGGGGATGTCCCTTAAGTCATG
>DATHSR010000450.1:0-2626 GCA_035464035.1 Desulfotignum sp.
TCAAACCCTATGGTTCAACCATTGAAGACATATTCTGCGATCTTCCTGATCTCCGTGCCCTGTACGGCAAACAGGCAGATAAATTTCCCACCGGCGCCATCGGTGTTTTTTCCTATCTCAACAAGATTGCGTTCGGAATAAAGCATTTCGCCGCCTTGAATCGGAAATTCAACCTGGCCCTTTTGGACCAGAGTGACATTATCCCGCTCACCTCAGAAGCCAGGGCGCTGATGGAAAACAAATGGTTCATCCGGTAACGCCCACCGCATATGCTCAAAAAAACTGACATCTCTGCCGGATCTTCTCGATGGTGGGAAGATCCGGTTTGAACGGTATGTCCGGGATTTTTGGCAATGGCAGCGCATGGGTTTCTCTGAAGGGCGTGTCCCTGAGCTTCATGTTGTATGCCGTGACCATCAGGGTTTCCAGGTTCACCACATCCTCGATATTGTATGCCAGCAGGGTTTCCAGGGCCTTGGTGCTGCCGGTCTGCACATACTCCTGCCATAAAAGCACCGCAAAAAAACCGTCCACCCCGTCCAGTTCCCCCCGGTCCAGGCCCAGGGCCTTTTCACACCGCTTCAACCCGCCGGCATACCCCAGGCTTTTGAGGACATATCGCAGATCGATATGCGCATGGTTCATCCGGATGCCGAAATATCTCTCGATAAAGGGCACATCAAAGGTTTTGCCGTTATAGGTGACGATCACCTTGTATGCACCGATGTCATCCATGAACGCATCCAGGTTTTGCCCCTGGACATAATATTTGATGGATTCCCCGTCATACAGGGCAATGGTGGTGATCCGGCTTCCGAACATATCCATGCCCGTTGTTTCGATATCGATGAATGCCGTGGTTTTCCGAAATTGCGGAAAAAACCGCCAGTGCTCCCCGGCCGGCAGATGCTCCGCAAAATAGGCCGGGTTGTTTTTGTCCAGGTGCTCACAGGATGCCGCCATGCCGGCGGCAATGCGCATCAGGCTTCCGGCGGGAATATCACAGGCACCGGCAGAAGCCGCCTGGTGCCAGTCCAGCAGCCCCGCCGTCCACAACCGTTTCTCCGTGACCGCCCCGACCCCCGGTATATGGATAAATGAATTGGTCAGCATATCTCTCACCTCCTGCGTTTCAAAATCAAAGCGCAGTATAACAGATTGATTGTATCCGGCAATCATGTTATTTCAATGGCTCCTGTCAAACACATCCGGTCTGACTATTTTAACCGCTATTCCAAAACAGCCTTGACTGTTTTGGAATAGCGGTTAAAATAGTCATATGCGATACATCCATGATCATATCCTGCAGGACCTGAACCGGAAAATGGTGTTCATCGGCGGCCCCCGCCAGGTGGGAAAAACCACTTTGGCGAAACACATCCTGGACACGGCCGGGTTTTCCGGCAGATACTTCAACTGGGACTATGGCCGGGACCGCCAGGATCTGCTGGCTGAAAAATGGCACCGGGACGACAGCCTGATCGTACTGGATGAACTCCACAAATACCGGGACTGGAAAAACTGGATCAAAGGGATTTACGATACCTGGAAAGACCGGACCCGGTTTCTGGTCACCGGCTCCGCCCGGCTGGATGTCTACCGCCAGGGCGGTGATTCCCTTCTGGGCCGATACCATTACTGGCGCCTGCACCCGTTCGGCCTGGATGAATTCCCGGAAAAAATGACCGCCAAAGAAGCATTTGACCGGTTGATGACCGTGGGCGGATTCCCGGAACCTTTTCTGGACGGAGACCCGCGGGAAGCCCGAAGATGGCGCCGGGACCGGTTTGACCGTGTCATCAAGGAAGATATCCGGGACCTCACCGACGTCCGTCAGATTTCACTGCTCGAACTGTTCATCCACCAGCTGCGCACCCGGGTGGGCGGCCAGATCGTGATGTCCAACCTGGCCGGGGAGATCCAGGTGTCCCCCAAAACCGCGCAGAACTGGCTGGCCGTGCTGGAACGGATGTACCTGGTGTTTGCGGTGCGGCCCTATACCCGCAACCTGCCCCGGGCCATCGTGAAGCCGCCCAAGGTCTATTTTTACGACAACGGGGATGTGATCGGCGATGAAGGGGTCGTGTTTGAAAACCTGGTGGCAGCCCTTTTGCTCAAACGCCTGCATTTTCTGGAGGACCGGGACGGGTTCCGCTATGACCTGCGGTATATCCGGGACAAGGAAGGCAGGGAGGTGGATTTTGTGGTGGTAAAGGACGGTAAGATCGAAGAACTGATCGAGGTGAAACTGTCCGACGACACAGTCTCCCCCCACCTGGCCTATTACCTGGAAAAACTCAATCCCCCCAGAGCCACCCAGATTGTGGCCCGTCTGCGGCACCCTTTTTCCCGGGGCAGGCTTCAAGTCGTGGACCCGATGACCTATTTTCACCAACATACACACGGAGAATCCGGACTGGAGCTGACATGACCCTGCTTACAATCGACCATGAAAAATGCGACAAAGACGGCATCTGCGCCCTGGAATGCCCGGCCCATATTATTGAAATGACCGACAACGGACCGGTTCCCTCAGTGGGCGCCGAAGAGATCTGTATCCGGTGCGGGCATTGTGTGGCCGTGTGCCCCCGGGGAGCCCTCACCCTGAAATTTCTGTCCCGGGAAG
>DATHSR010000451.1:0-3571 GCA_035464035.1 Desulfotignum sp.
TACGGTCACCTTCATGCCCAAACCCATTTACGGGGACAACGGCACCGGCATGCACACACACATGAGCTTCTGGAAGGACGGCAATCCCCTGTTTGCCGGAAACAAGTATGCGGGCCTGTCCGATATGGCCCTGTGGGCCATCGGCGGCATCATGAAGCACTGCAAGGCCCTGTGCGCCATCACCAATCCCACCACCAACTCCTACAAACGGCTGGTGCCGGGATTCGAAGCTCCCATCAACCTGGCCTATTCCAGCCGGAACCGGAGCGCGGCCATCCGCCTGCCCATGTATTCAGGTTCCCCCAAAGCCAAGCGCATCGAGTTCAGGACCCCGGATCCCTCCTGCAACGGGTATCTGGCGTTTTCAGCCATTGCCATGGCCATGATCGACGGCATCCAGAACAAGCTGGATCCCGGGGACCCCATGGACAAGAATATCTATGACCTGCCCCCGGAGGAACTGGCCCAGATGGAATCCGCCCCCGGCACCCTGGAAGAAGCCCTTGCCGCCCTCAAACAGGACCATGAATTTCTGCTCAGGGGCGATGTGTTCACAAAGGACGTGATTGAACACTGGATCGACTACAAAATGGAAAACGAAGTCAAACCGGTGATCAGCCGCCCCCATCCCCACGAGTTCTACCTGTATTTCGACATCTGATTCCAAAACTTGTTTTCGCATCTTGCCCAGCCTGACGCCGGGGCATCATGGATTCCATGGTGCCCCGGTCCCTTTTTTCCCGGCACCGAAAATCACAGAAATTTAATGCAATCAGAAAAAAAATAGGCTATAACAAGGCAACGTCAATGAAACCGTTTCCGGGAGGAACCGCATCCTATGGGAATCACCCCTTTTATACGCACGCTTGCTTCAGTCTGCTGTCTGTTTTTGTTTGTTCTGTTCTGTCTGATTCCCGGCGCCGGTGCCCAGGGATCTGCAAAAGGCACCGAATTTGATGCCCTGTCACAGCGGTTGATCGCAGACGGCTTTTCTTCTGAAAAGATTCAGGATCTGCTGGCCCGGGACGGCGTGGCCTTCACCCCGGACGGGGTGTCCCTGTTTTTTGTCCACTCCGAGGCCCGTCTCAACTATGACCAGTTTCTGTCCAAAGATTCCATTGCCAGGGCGTTTGCGTACATGGCCGACCACCAGGACACCCTGGACCGGGTTCAGGAGGATTACGGGGTGGACAAGACCATCATCACCGCCATTCTGCTGGTGGAAACCCGCCTGGGCACCTTTCTGGGCAGTCAGACCGTGCTCAACACCCTGGCCACCATGGCGTCTTTGACGGACGACATCCTGCGGGAACGGATCTGGCAGGCCATCCCTGACAAGCGAAAACCGGAAAAAGAGGTCTTCCTGGAGCGGGTGGAGCGCCGGTTGAACTGGGGGTACCAGGAGCTCAAGGCCCTGATCCGGTACACGGACAGAGAGGGCATCGATCCGGAAAATATCCGGGGCTCCTATGCCGGTGCCATGGGCATCCCCCAGTTCATGCCCTCCAATGCCCTGACCCTGGCGGTGGACGGCAACAATGACGGCAGAATCGACCTGGTCGATCACAGCGATGCCATCTTTTCGGTGGCCAACTACCTCCGCCACCATGGCTGGTCCCCGGATATCTCCCGGGAGCGCCAGCAAAACGTACTGATGCGGTACAACCACAGCAGCTATTACGTGGACACCCTCTTGAAAATCTCCGACCGCCTCAGGCAGGGCTGTCTCCCCATGGACCGGATCATTGTCTATATACTTCTGGTTTTGGGCATCTCCCTGGTGTTGACCATGCTGGCCCTGGTGGATATCATCCATAAAGATTTCAGCTCCACCCGGGCCAAGCTGGTGTGGCATTTCATCGCCCTGATCCCTTTGGCCGGATGGCTCATCTACCTGATATTCGGATACCGCAAAGGCACCAAAAAAAATGTTTCACCATAAATTGGGATTGACTTTTTTCTGATTCCGGTATATTTATTTTTTTTGCATCGCTGGTCCCATCGTCTAGTGGTCAGGACGCTGGCCTCTCACGCCGGTAACCCGGGTTCGAATCCCGGTGGGATCACCAATAAAAACATTAGCTTACTTCCTAAGTCCTGAAAGATTATCCCCCGGACAGCAAACGCGGATAGCAAATCCGTTTTGGACACATCCGCGGTTGTTTCCCAGGCAAACTCAAAGTGCTGCCCGGATACTCATTCACTGAATACATCCTCCAGGCTCCCTCGGATAAATTCAGCACCTATGCTTTTTAGATAAACGTTTGTGGTCGAAGGAGATTTGTGCCTCAACAGCGCTTGTATTGCACTTACAGGAAACCCTTTGTGATAGAGCTTGGATGCAGTCAGATGCCTGATGGCATGAAACCCGAAATGTATCACTCCCGCTTTAGCACACAGCTTTTTCATGAAATGCTGGCGGACAGTGAACGGCCTCCCATAATAGGGCTCCGTAAAGACTGTGCTGTCCAGACAAATAAACACATGGTCTGATTTTACAGGGCATTCAGCCTTCCAATTTTTCAAACTGCTGGCCAGCTCAGGAATCATCGGCAACCAATCTGCTTCTCTTGTCCCGCCGCGCCTCTTCTGTGTCCACAGCCTCACCTTATTATTTTCAAAGTCCACATCAGACCATCGGAGATTGAAAACCTCCTTTATACGGGAAGCCAGATACAAGAATACTGCCAGCATCACCTTGTCCTGCCCCTCGGCAATGGCATATACTTTGTCGAAATCTTCCTTCGGCGGGATATACCGAGCCTGACGTTCCTCCCGGAATTTCGGAACCGAGGCAAAAGGGTTGTCAATACCGCTCGGGAAACCATCCATGTATCTACTGGCCCAGTTCCATGCTGCCACCAGGTTCTTTCTGTCCTTATTGGCCGCATTCCCGGAGCGGTTTTCATGCTCCCTCCCCAGAAATTCCATAGCCTTTGACGGCGTAATACTGTCAACTTTTACATCACCGAAAAAATCTCCCAACCTCTGAAATGCGCTTAGTTTCTCTTTGTACGTTTTGATACTAAAATTGTTGTTGGCAAAGTCCAGATATTTACTGGCCCACTCCAGCATTGTTAAAGATTCCATGCTTGTCAGGTCGGCTTCCAGCTGCTCCCGAGTTTCTGCCTCCCATTTTACAGCCGCTCTTTTCGATTCCCTGGTTGCGTCGGGAAACAGCTGTAGCTTTCTCACCCCTTTTATCATTACGGAACCTTGCCATCGCCTCTTTCCACGTTTTGTTATCAGTCCTGGCATTTTCAAGTCTCTCCTTTACGTCTTTTTCAAAAAATCTGTATCTGCCCGGGTACACCTCTATGCCGCCCCAAAAGCGGCTATGCTTGAGCAGGGTCCTTTTATCTATCCCCAAGAATTCTGAAAGATCTTCGGGTTTGATCAGGGGTCCAAATTCGTGGGTCAGTTTTTCAGCAGTCAAAACGGTTTTCTTGTCGTTACTCATCTGCAAAAGCATAGGTTCCGGGTCGGTTTTGTCCTTGTCTGCT
The DNA here is from genome assembly GCA_035464035.1 of Desulfotignum sp. Lineage (GTDB taxonomy): Bacteria > Desulfobacterota > Desulfobacteria > Desulfobacterales > Desulfobacteraceae > Desulfotignum. Next base: position 3,504 of record DATHSR010000451.1, read on the forward strand.
AAAGCATGGGTCAAAAACTGATCAAGTTAAGTAAATATTTTACATCCGCCGAAAAAAGTGAGGACACC
>DATHSR010000452.1:0-1835 GCA_035464035.1 Desulfotignum sp.
GTGGACCTGAACCGCACCGGGATTCCGCTCATAGAGATCGTCAGCGAGCCGGACCTGCGCACCCCGGCCTAAGCCGGGGCCTATCTGCGGAAACTGCACGCCATTCTCAAATACATCGATGTGTGCGACGGCAACATGGAACAGGGCAGCTTCCGGTGTGACGCCAACATCTCGCTGCGTCCCAAGGGACAGGCCGCCTTAGGCACACGGACCGATCTGTAAAACCTCAACTCCTTCCGGCATGTGGAAAAAGCGATCCAATATGAAATTGACCGCCAGGCCTATGTTCTGGCGCAGGGCCATGCCGTGATCCAGGAAACCCGGCTGTGGGATCCGGACAAAAACAGGACGGTCTCCATGCGGGGCAAGGAAGAAGCCCATGATTACCGGTATTTTCCCGACCCGGACCTGGTCCCGCTGATTGTGGACGACCAGTGGATTCAACAGGTATCCGACCAGATGCCGGAGCTGCCGGATCAAAAAAAGGCCCGGTTCATGGACCAGTACCGGCTGCCGGAGTATGACGCCCGGGTATTGACCGCAGACCGCCTTCTGGCAGATTTTTTTGAAACCACCATGTCCACCCTGACCCATGCCAAACAGACCGCCAACTGGATCATCACCACCCTTTTAGGCCTGCTCAACACCCGGGGCATTGAAATCAGCCAGTCCCCGGTATCGGCAAAAGATTTTGCCGCCCTTATGGGACTTCTGGAATCCAATGCCATCACGGCCTTGGCGGCAAAAACCGTGTTTGAGGAGATGGCCCACACCGGGGCGGATCCCGAAAGCATCGTCAAAAAAAAGGGACTGGAGCAGATGAGCGACACAACGGAACTGGAGATCCTGGTGGACCGGATTCTGGCCCAGAACCCGGTGGAGGTGGCCGCGTTCCGCAGTGGAAAAACCAAACTGTTCAGTTTTTTCATGGGACAGGTCATGAAACAGACCCGGGGCAAGGCGGATCCCAAAACCGTCACCCCCATTTTGCAATCCAAACTAGCGTCAGAGAGGTGAGATGAAAACATTCAACCCGATTTTTCCGGCCCTACGGGCGGCCTTTGTCCTTGTGGCGGTGTCGTTGATCTGGACACAGACAGGGACAGCGGCAACCGAGGGGGACGCCAGAAAACCTGCCACCATTGCGGTGCTGCCCTTTACCATGTATGCACCGGACGATGTCTCCCATATCCAGCAGGGGGTCGTGCACATGCTGCATTCCCGCCTGGCCTGGCCGGACCAGGTCCGGGTCGTTCCCCGGCGCCAGATCGACACCCTGCTGTCGGATCTGACAGGACAGGACAGAAATCAGCTGATCCGTCAAGTGGCGGAACAGACCGGCAGCGATTTCATCCTGGACGGCAGCATTACCCAGCTGGCGGGTTCCTTCAGCATCGATGCCATGGTATACGACATTGCCAACCAGCAGTATATGGCGTTTTTCGAGCAATCCGGCGACAGTGATGAACTGATTGACAAAATATCCCGGATTGCCGCAGGCATCAACAAGCAGGTGTTCGACCGGAACACCACTGACTGGGAAAAAATCGAGCAGGAACGCCAGGCACAAATCAATGAACTGCGGCGCAGACACCCGGAACATCTGATGCAGAATCCCCAGTGGCAGCAGGAAGATACCTCCCCGGGATGGAAAATCTGGAAGTATCTGTTTTAGACGCCTGTAAACAAACCGGATAAAAACCGTGTTTATCCATAAAAACACTTGACACCAACCCGTGCCGAAGATAAATCCAGGTAATGCGAACCGTGTTCATCCGGGCGGCTTTAAGCTTAACCGCTGAACCGTTATTCAAGAGAACGCACCATTTAAAAAG
>DATHSR010000453.1:0-1849 GCA_035464035.1 Desulfotignum sp.
GTGTGGGCGGAACTGGGGCACCTGTTTTTTGATACCCACCGGTTCAATGATGCAATCGTTGCCTATCAGCAATCTCTGGCACTGGAACCGGACAATCCGGCCGTGCTGACTGATCTGGGGGTGATGTACCGCCGCATCGGAGATCCGGAAAAAGCGATCCAGGCCTTTGACCAGGCCGTGGCGGCTTCTCCTGGGTTTGAAACCGCCCTTTTCAACAAAGGTGTGGTGCTCATGGCGGACCTGAATGATCTGGAGGGTGCCATGGCCGCCTGGGAAAAACTGGTGAAAATCAATCCGGAAGCCACCACGGCCGGTGGTGAAAAAGTGGCGGATATTCTGTCCCGTATGAAACAGCAGAATTGATGGGCGGTTTTCAGGGTGTGTCGCCAGTGCCCGATGACTGGGTCCTGGAAGTCAGGAAAAAACAGATCCGGCATTTTTATTTCCGGGTCCTGCCCGGGCAGAAAACGGTGATGGTATCCTGTCCGGCCTCAGCAGCCCCTGCTGAGGTGGCCCGGGCCATCCACGCCAGGTCAGGCTGGATCCGGAAACAGGTGGGTCTGGCCCGAACCCGGCCGTTACAACCGGTTGCAGCCTGTGTGACCGGGGAGACCCATCTGTATCAGGGCCTTCCCCATGTGCTCACACTCAGGGAGGTTCACGGCAGGCCCCATGTTTTTCTGCCCGGAGATCAGACACTTGTTTTGTCTGTGAAACCGGGTACCTGCATTGAAACCCGAAAAGCGGTTCTGGAAAACTGGTACCGCAGCCGTCTTGTGGAGACCGCCGGCAAGATGGTAAAAAAATGGGAACCGGTCATGGGGGTGACGGTCAACCAGATACGGGCCAGAAAGATGAAAACCCGGTGGGGAAGCTGCAATATCCAGGCGGCACGGATCTGGTTGAACCTGGAACTGGTCCGCATGGACCGGGTTTTTCTGGAGTATGTGCTGGTGCATGAAATGGTTCACCTGCTTGAAAGAGGGCACAGCCCGCGGTTTTATGCCCACATGGACCGGTTGATGCCCGGATGGCCTCACCTGAAGCGCACATTGAACCGTATCCCTGCCTTTTGAAGTATCAGGCAGCAGAAAAGGCTTCGTTTTTTTTAAGGTACCCGGTATAATCACAGAATGAATACTTGAATTGGTTTATTGTACAGGAGAGGATTCATGACACTGACAATGCTGGAAACCATCGAGAAATTTGAGATTCAGACCTACAAGAAATCCGGGGGAGTAGCAAAGGAAGAACATGTTCCTTTTTCCGGCTCTCCCAGAAAACACCCCTGGGACCCTGCAAAAATCATCCTGATCGTGGACCCGTTCACGACCAACACCTTTTTTTATGAATTTAAAATAAAGGACATTGGATTTGCCGAAGAACTGGCCAGCATGACCAATATCGACGGCGAATCCGTGAGCATGGCCCGGATCTGGGTGAAAAAACAGAGCGTGGCCATCCAGTGCAACCCGTTTGTGGTGGATGCCATCCACAATTTTTGACGGCGGTTGCCCCCAGGCTCAACAGGCACTTTCCCCGGTGTTTTTGTGTCAGGTGCCGGCAGGTCCGGATGCCCCGACATTTGATAAATGGATTGCAAACACTCTCCCTGCCCCGCAGCCCGGCCAAAGCTGCGGGAAGATTTTGTGATGCTGTGGTATTCTAATTGCTTGGACCAGGGGGAAGGGAAAAAATGATACACAGAAAACATATCATTGTCTCGTCCGTGTTTGCCGCAATTTTGATCCTGGTGGTGGTGACAGGGTACCGGAATCTGTCCTACAACTGGCAGTGGTACCGGGTGGCCCCGTATTTTTTTTCCTTTGAAAAGGGACAGTTTGCCGCG
>DATHSR010000454.1:0-5199 GCA_035464035.1 Desulfotignum sp.
GGTGGAACTGGTGCAAAAAGACCGGTAGCGCTCCCTTGCAATGGCGCAGGAATCCGCTCATGATCAAAGCCATCTGGCAATTGACATCATCCCATCACACCGATATAGTGCGTTACATGACTTCCGGCACGGAAAAACCGCAGGGTTGAGACCTGATGCAAGTGGACCCACACCATGAACAGAAAACCGACATATGATGAACTGACCGCCAGGGTCCGGGAACTGGAAGCCAGAGTCCGGGAACTTTCGCATGCAGACGGCTTTCGGACCCAAAACAGTGACCCGGATATAATCCGGACATTATCGGAAAGTTTTCAGCAGCTTGCCGACCGGTCCCAGGATGCCATCTACCTGTTTGATATCGAATCCGGGACCTTCCCGTTTTTCAACAAGCGGTTCCTGTCCCTCTTCGGGGGCAGGGAAGCGGGACGGACCATATTGTCCTCCGCCAGTGTCGCCCAGCACATCCACCCTGAAGATGTCCAGAAACTCAGGGACGCCCGGCAGCGCACCCTGGCGGCCGGGGAAACCCAGGGGGATGTCGAATACCGCTACATCGGTTCGGACGGCACCTTCCGGTGGATGCATGACCGGTGGACGGTGGTCCGGGACAGCGAGAACCGGGCGGTGGCCATCGAAGGGTTCGTCCGGGACAACACCCAGAAAAAACAGGCGGAAGCGGAACTCGAACACAGCCGCAACAGCGCCCTGATCGGCAGCTACATTGTCCAGGACGGGCGGTTCAGGTATGTGAATCCCGAATTCTGCAGAATTACCGGTTACCCCCGGGAGCAACTGACCGGCATGTTGTCCCTGGACCTGGTTCATCCGGATTACCGGGCCCATGTCCGGGACTGCGCAAAACAGATGCTGACCGGGCAGCGGACCACCCCGTATGAATTTCGTGTGGTGGACGGCACCGGCCGGGTGAAATGGGTGATGGAAACGGTCACCGCGGTCAAGCACGAAGGCGCCCGGGCCGTGTTGGGATATTTCATGGACATCACCCAGCAGAAGCAGACCGCAGAGGATCTGCGGGACAAGGAAAAACTGCGGGCCATTCTAGAAATGGCCGGTGCGGTGAGCCACGAGCTGAACAACCCCCTGCAGGTCGTGCTGATCGGAATCAGAAAGCTGGAGGATGCCACCCTGGAACCGGCCCAGAAAGCGGATCTGATCCAGCTTGTCAAAAAGCACACCCTGCGGATAATGGAACTGTCTTCAAAAATTCAGAGAATTTCGAAATATGCCACCAAAGACTATGTGCAGGGCAAAAAAATTGTTGATATCGATGCGGCCGCAAATAAAAAATAAAACCGCCACCCGGAAAAACAGGCGTCTGCAGCACCACCTGTGCCTGACCCTCCTTCTGGTGTCACTGGCTTTAGGCCTGCCGGCCTGTGCCGCTGACACCCCTGCCCCGCCGCCTGCGGTGTCGGGTTTTCTGCAGGACGGCCTGCGGGTGATTCCCGTCCTGCCGTCGGCAACCGACATCCACCTGACCGTTTACCGGGGGGATTATATCAAATTCCAGCCGGATCCCTCCCTGGGGGCTTTGGTACTTTCCATTCCGGAACTGGATATCCGGCAGGCCCTGCCTGCGGATTTCCGGGAAGCGCCGTTTTTTAAAATGAACACTGCGGGCACTTTTGCATTTTCCCTGGGCCCGGTCTCGGGGTCCCTGTCCGTCATCCCCTATCAGGAAGACCGGTACCGGGAGCTGACCACCGAACAGGCCCGAGAATTCATCAAAACAGACCAGCCTTTAATTCTGGATGTCAGGACCACACAGGAATATGCGGCCGGACACCTGCCCGGAGCCGTCCATATCCCGCTTCACCAGCTGGAGAAGCGCTACAGCGAGGTGGCTCAATTCCGGGACCGGCCGGTCCTGATTTACTGCGCCACTGGCAACCGCAGCACCGTGGCAGCCAAGATCCTGATCGACAAGGGGTTTGAACGGATCTCCAACCTGCGCCACGGCATTGCGGACTGGGTCCGCAAAAACCATCCGGTGGAAAAATAACAATTCAGTCTAAAGGAGAAAACCGTGTCATCATCTGAAACCAGCGCCCCTGACAGGACACCGGTTCAAAGAGCCAGAGCGGGCCTGCAGTCTCTGTATGTCGGCGATTCTCTGGCCATGCCGGTTCACTGGTACTACAACCCCATGGACATTCTCAAGGCGTTTGCCGGCGGGATCCAGCAGCTTGAAGATGCCCCCTTGTATCATCCCTCCTCGATCATGTCGCTGCATTCCACGGCAAAAGGCGGCCGGGGATCCCAGGCGGCCGGTACGGGCAAGGAAATTGTGGGCGAGGTGATCCTCAAGGGCAAACGATCTTTCTGGGGCGTTCCGAACCAGCATTACCACCAGGGCATGAAGGCCGGGGAAAACACCCTGAACGCCCATTGTGCCCGGGTGGTGACAAGATCCCTGACCGGTGCCGGCGGACAGTATGACAAAGCCCGGTTCCTGGCCGATTATATCGATTTCATGACCGCAGATCCCCCCCGGCATCCGGACACCTATGCAGAATCCTTTCACCGGGGATTTTTTGCCAACCTGGAAAGCGGCAAGCCACCCGACCGCTGCGGGGCCGTCACCCATGACACGCCTTCGGTGGGAGGTCTGGTCATGCTGGGTCCCATTGCCGTTGCCGGATTTCTGCAGAAAAATTCCCTGAAAACCGTACAGGACATCTGCCGGGAACACCTGTTTCTCACCCATCCGGATGATTTTCTTGCAAGGATCAGTGATGCCTTTGTCCAGCTGGTGGAACGCCTTGTTTTCAGAAAAGAGGATGTCCCGCCGCAGGAGCTGATTGCCGACACCGCCAAGCGTTCCATGGGGATCGATCTGAAGCGCCTGGCTTCAAAGGTGCATGCCGACAATGAGGTGGCGGGCGGCCGTTATTCCACGGCCTGCTATATTTCAGATTCCTGGCCGGTCATTCTTTATCTGGCGTATCGGTATGCCGATGACCTGAAAGCCGCACTGATTGCCAACACCAACCTGGGGGGAGACAATGTGCACCGGGGCGCCATATTGGGTCTCATCCTGGGACTTGCCGCCGGCCGGACCGTGGATGCTTTTTTCAACCAGTTGACAGACCGTCACGATATTGATGCGGAAATAACGGCATTGATCGGTATCGGCTGAAAAGCCTTTATAGCATGGGGGTGACAGGATTTTTCTGCGGCAATGACATTACTTCGGGGGCAGATGAACGCAATGGCTGAACCCTCCTATTTTCGACTCCAGTTCATTGTCTTTGCCCTGGTTTCAGCCGCGTTCACCAATATTTACATTACCCAGCCGGTCCTGCCGGTCCTGCAGAACGAATTTTCAGCAGACATGGTGACGGTATCGTTCAGTGTATCCGCCGTCATTCTGGGTATCGCCCTGTCCACCCTTCCTTTCGGGGTTCTGGCGGACCGGCTGCCGATCCATCCCATCATTCTGACCGGCGGCCTGGCTGTGGCAGGCGCAGGCCTCATCTGCGCGGCAACCCAGAACCTGTGGATACTGATCAGCGCCCGGTTCATCCAGGGAATTTTCATCCCGGCCCTGACCACCTGCCTGGCCGCCTTTCTGGCAAAAACACTGCCCGCGGCCCGGCTGAATGTGGTGATGGGCGCCTATGTGTCTGCCACGGTACTGGGGGGATTGTGCGGCCGGCTGCTGGGCGGGTGGATTCATCCGCCCCTGCACTGGCGGTATGCCTTTGTATCCGCTGCCGTGCTCACACTGGCGGCCGTTTTCACGGCCGTCAAGGGGCTGCCCCGGCCGGCGTCAGAAGACAGGACCCTGCCCCGCCGGCCCATCGGTTTTGCAACCCTGCTGACGGACTGGGGCCTGGTGCGGATCTACCTGTGCGCCCTGGGCGGTTTTGCAATTTTCTCATCGGTTTTCAACTTCCTGCCCTTTAGGCTTGCGGCAGCACCGTTTCATTTTTCAACGGAGATGACCACCCTGCTGTATCTTGTCTATGTCGTCGGTATTTTCACGGGTCCTGCCGTGGGCCGGATCAGTAACCGGTTCGGCAGCGGCAACACCCTGCTGGCCGGAAGTGTCGTGCTCGCCGGCGCACTGACCCTTATCCTGCTGCCTGCCATCATTGCCGTGATATTCGGACTGCTCGGCATCTGCGCCGGATTCTTCACGATCCACGCGGCAGCCGTGGGAGCCCTCAACCGGAAACTGTCCGGCGGCCAGGGGCGGGCCAATGCCATTTATGTGCTGTTTTACTACATCGGGGGATGGACCGGCATCACATGTGCCGGATTTGCCTTCAAGCATGGCGGATGGAGCACCCTGGTATATGTTTCCATGCTGTTCCTGATCCTGCCGGTGACCGCCGGCATGGGGGAACGCAAAAAACAGTCTATCGACGGGCGATCTTTGCCACCAGAATAACCCCCAGGATCGATGCCGCGCCCATGGATGCAAAGGTGAGGCCCCAGGAGAACACGGTGTGCCCCCCGCCGGAAAGATCCAGGACCCACCCGGCCGCAATGGTGCCCAGGGCCGCAGCACCGAACCCCCCCAGAGACTGCAGCGCCATGGTGGCCCCCCGCAGGTCCGGCCGGGCCGCAGTGATGACCCCGGCGTGGATGGCGGCGGAATCCCCCTGGAAAAAAATGGTGTACACAACACACAGCCCCACCACCCAGGCCGGATCCAGCCCGGCGCAGAAACCGATGGTCAGTGAGATCAGGCCGGACACCCCCATGATCAGGATCACCATGGTCTTGCGGGGAAACCGCACCGCCAGCTCGGCCCCGCCGATGCTGGCCAGCATGCCGGCGATGCCGGCCATTGCCATCACCGTGGTGGGAATCAGCAGGCTTTCAGATTCTGGATGCAAAGACAGGTTGAACGCCATGAACGCCACCAGCCAGGCCCGGGCCGCAAACATCTCCCAGGTGTGGCATATGTAGGCCAGAATATAGGCCCGGGCATTGCGGTTCTGCCACACCGGCCTGAAATCCAGGATATGGCGGCGGCTCTGGGAACCACGTGCCGGCGGTGCAAGCGGTGTCACCACCGCTCCCGCCAGAACCAGGGCCAGACCGGATCCGGCCGCAGCGGCAGCAAAGGCGGTTTCCCACCCCCATCCGTTAAACAGCTTTCCGGTGACAAAAAACGAGGCGCTCATGCCAAGTCCGAAACAGGCGGTGTAAAAGGCGATGCTC
>DATHSR010000455.1:0-4601 GCA_035464035.1 Desulfotignum sp.
CGCCGTCATGGCGGCCGTCCTGGTCCTTGAGCCGCTCCTTGAAATATTCGATCAGCTCGTCCGGAGTCATTTTGCTGAGCTTTTCTTTGTCAATCCCCAGAGCGTCGGCCACCATTTTCGGATTTTTCAGCCATTCCGCCAGAAGCCCCCGGGCGATCTCATCGATTTCAAAGCCCGCATCCTCAGGCAGGGGAACCCCTTCAAAATGATGGGCAAACACCTGGTCATACAGGTCAAAATACCGTTCGCTTTTCACCAGGATGGCCCGGGCACAGGTATAAAAATCGTCCAGGCCGGCCACCATGCCGTTGTAAAGCGCTTTTTGCAGGGTCAGAAAGGCGGTGGGAGACACGGGAATTCCCACCTCCCTGAGGGTATAGAAAAATTTTAAAAACATGGAAGCTGGCCTTTAAAACAAGCGTCTTCGAGACGTCAGGTTCTGGGCCCGTTCATAGTCCGGGCTTTTTTTGAACAACACCCCGAGAAACGGCAGGCCGCCGTTGACCAGGTCCTTGACCCGGAAATCAGGGTCCGCGTTCAGGGCCCGGATCCAGTTGATCAGCTCCCGGGTGGCCGGCTTCTTTTCAATGCCGTCAATCTCCCGCATGCTGAAAAACGCCTTGATGGCATGGTCCGCCAGTTTTTCATCCAGATCAGGGAAATGCACATGGATGATCTTGCGCATCATCTTGGGGTCGGGAAACGCAATGTGATGAAAGTTGCACCGGCCCAGAAACGGATCGGACAGATCTTTTTTGGCATTGGAGGTGATGATGATCACCGGCCGGTGAACCGCCTTGACGGTCCGGTCCGTTTCAATGATGTCAAACTGCATCTGGTCCAGCACATCCAGCATGTCGTCCTGAAAGTCGGTATCCGCCTTGTCGATCTCGTCGATGAGCAGCACGGTGCGAAGGTCTGCCGCAAATGCCTGGCCGATCTTGCCCATCTTGATATATTCGTCGATATTGCTGACATCCCGTTTGGAGTCCCCGAACCGGGAATCATTGAGACGGGTCAACGTGTCATACTGGTACAACGCCTCCACCAGCTTCATGCTGGATTTTACGTTGAGCACAATCAGCGGCATGCCAAGGCTTTCGGCAATGGCATAGGCCAGCATGGTCTTGCCGGTGCCCGGCTCTCCCTTGAGCAGCAGGGGCATCTCCAGCCGCATGGATATATTGACAATGGCGGCCAGTTCCTGATCCAGTACATATCTGGTGGCGCCTTCAAATTTCTGGGTGGCAGTCTGGTTCATGGGTCGTTCTCTCCGAATCTCCAAAAGGTTAACAAACATATTTTGAAAAATATGAAGCATCCGTGGTTTTTTCACAAGGATTTTATAAAATTTTCATGTGCCCCCGGTGCATTACAAAATTGTATTTTTAATTTTCCGGGCGTGAATTCTAAAACATTGACACTGATATCACTAAGTGTTAAGAGGTTTCATCTGATGGTTTTTGTCATGAAACAAATTAGGAGTATGCCATGATTGGTGGAATTGGAATGCCGGAACTGATAATTATCCTGGTGATTATCCTCATTATTTTCGGTGCGGGCAAACTGCCTGAAATCGGAGCCGGCCTGGGCAAGGGAATTAAAAATTTCAAAAAAGCCACAAAAGAGCCCCTGGAAGACACCGAAAAAGAGCCGGAAAAAATTGATAAAGAATAGCCCGTTACCTGAGTACTGCAAGTTTTCTTTTCAGCCGGGCCGGCCGCCGGCCCGGCTGTATGCATTTTATCCGCCCTGTTTCACACACGTTCCGTAACCCCCTTTTTTCCGCGCACCTTTCTGTATTTATGCCATTTTTTTAGTTGCCGACAAAAACGTAATTTTATTTAGCTATTATGAAACATTTTTGTCATTTATTGGCCCCGAAGGTTGCTTTTTCGTGAAAATTTTGATGCGTCCCGGCGCAGGTGATCTGGAAGCGCTGTGTGCAAAGGGCTGGCACGCCCATTGCTTTCCATGAAAAGATCATGAAAGCCATGCCGCACATACAAACCCCCCAGGCCCACATCCTGGTGGAAAAAAAGCAGGGCCTGACTGCGGCGTTTCTGGCAGGAGAGGAGCCCAAATTTCTGGAGAAACTGACCCGGCTCCTGGATGAATACTTTTTTACCGTATATGAACAAAGCATTACCGCCAGAAAAATGGTCATCGCCCGGCACCCTTTTGCCGTCATCGCTTTAGGAGGATACGGCAGAAAAGAACAGTGCATTCATTCGGATATCGATCTGCTGATCCTGTTTGACAAAGCCGTGCCGCCGGAGGTGGAGGGGTTTGTCCAGGAGATCGTCTACCCCCTCTGGGACGCAAAATTCGAGGTGGGATACGCCGTGCGCCATATTGATGAATGCATCGACATGGCGTTTGAACGGTTCGACATCCTCACCACGGTACTGGATGCACGATTCATCTGTGGCGACTCGCTGATCTTTTCCCGGTTCATGGAAAAATTCAGGCACCGGCTGTCCACCCGGCATTTCCGGCAGACACTGGACTATCTGTTTGAGCACGGCATCCGGCGGCTGGAAAATTTCGGGGACTCCACCTTTCTGGTCACCCCGGACCTCAAGTCCGGCTTCGGGGGCCTGCGGGACTACCACACCCTGTTGTGGTATGCCAAGATCAAGGCGGACATCAAGGAACGGCGGGATCTGGAATATTACGGATTTTTATCCCACTTTGAATACCACAGCCTGGAAAAGACCCTGGCCTACCTGTGGGATGTCCGGAACCGGCTCCACCACATCACCGGCCGCAAATGCGACACCCTGTATTTTGAATACCAGACAGAAATGGCGGGCCTGCTCAACTATACCAGCCAGGGGGGACGGCCGGATGTGGAGATCTTTTTGGGTGACCTGCATGCCAGAATGGAATTTCTCAAGCAGATCAACCAGATCACCTTTGAAGACATCATGACCAGCAGCCGTATCAGAAAAGAACCGGCCCCCCAGCGCCTGACCCGGACCAGCGGACTGGTCATCCGTAAACGGCGGCTGTATTTTGCCAATACCGTGGTCATTCTCCAGCACCCGGCCCTGCTTCTCAAAATCTTTCTGGAAAGCGGCCGCCGGAAAATCCCCCTGTCCATCGAAGCCCGGCGCGTGGTTTCGGAGTTTCTCCACCTGGTGGATGATGAGATCAAAACCGATCCGGCCTGTATCAAGATCTTCAGGCAGATACTGGCGCTGTCCTTCTGGGAGTTCAATGCGCTCAACGTGATGCTCTCCACCGGCATCCTGGGACAGTTTATCCCTGAATTCAACGCCATCCGGAACAAAATCCAGTACAACCACTACCACCTGTTTCCGGTGGACAAACACTCCATCCGGTGTGTCCAGGTGATCAACAGCTTCAGGGAACCGGGCACGGATCTGAACACCGGCCTGTATGCCGCGGTCTTCAGGGAGGTCAGAAACAAGAACCTGCTGCGGGTGACCGCCCTGCTCCACGACATCGGCAAATCTGATCCGGCCAAAGAGCATTCCAATACCGGGGCGGACATCGCCCGGCCTATCCTGGCACGCCTGGGATTCCACCCTGCGGAAGCCGCCGACGGAAGGTTTTTGATTCAAAATCACCTGCTGCTTGCCAAAACCGCCACCCGGCGGGATGTATTTGATGAGGAGACTGCGGTCTACACCGCCGGAAAAGTGGGCAAAATCAGGCTGCTCCGCATGCTGTTTCTGCTCACGGTGGCCGATTCCATGGCCACCGGGCCCAAGGCCTGGAACGAATGGACCGAAAGCCTGATCAAGGATCTGTTTTTGAAAACCATGCGGATTCTGAAAACCGGGGAACTGGCATCCAGAAAAGCCCAGCGCCTGATCCTTCGAAAAAAGCAGGCCGTGGTGGCCCTGCTCAGAGAGACCTGGCACGAACCCGAGAGTCTCTCCCAGCTGGATGCCATGTCCGGGCGGTACCTGCTCAATATGCCGGCCGTCCACATTGCCGACCATATAAGGCTGTTCCGGAACCTGGGGGACCGGCAGTTCATCTGGCAGATCTCTTGTGAAGGGGAGTCGGACATCCGGACCGTGGCCATCTGCGGCCTTGAAAAGCCCGGATTCTATTCCAAGATCGCCGGGGTCTTTTTTCTCAACCGCATCGATATCGTGGCCTCCCAGGCCTATCCCCTCGGCGACACCCATATCCTGGATATTTTCAAGGTCATGGCCCCCAGTGACCGGATCTTTGAACAGGAAAAATGGGAAAAGACCGAGAAAGATCTCGCCCAGGCCCTGGCGGACGACCATTTCCTGGACCGGGTGGTGGACAGGATCCCCCGGCAGATCACCATTGCCTCGGGCCGCCGTCCCGAACCCAACCAGGTCCGCATCGACAACGACACATCCAGTTTTTTCACCATTATCGAGGTGCTGACCTATGATTTTCCCGGCCTGCTGTTCACCATCACCAATACCCTGTACCGCAGCGGGGTCAATGTCACGGTAGCCATGGTGGGCGGCAAGGTGGACCAGGTCATGGATATTTTTTATGTCCGGGACCTGGAAAACGATCAGAAAATCCAGGACCCTGAAAAACTCAGGCAGATTAAAACAGCCATCTTAGAACGGCTCCCCCAG
>DATHSR010000456.1:0-2308 GCA_035464035.1 Desulfotignum sp.
CTTTCAGGTTCAGTCGTCTGGCCTGCTGATCGAGAAAACTGCCGGTGCCCGCAGCACAGGAGGTGTTGTGCCGGGCCCCGGTATAATTGCCCCGGCCGTCAAACAGGCTGAGGGAAAATTTTTCTCCCCCCACGTGGAGCAGGGCGTCAAAATTGTTTTTGTGAAGGGATTTTGCCGCCCGGATGATGGCCACCTGGTCATCCACCCGTTCATGGCAGAAAACAAAGGCCGGCGTGGCATCGGTGACCGCTGCATAGACCACGCCCGCCAGTGACTCATGGGAGAGCAGGGCGGTCAGGCAGGATTTGACATCCCCGTGGTGGAAAGCGGCCGCCTGGTGGCGCAGCTTCTGTTGACGGTCGATGACAGCGATGCTGACTGAAACAGACCCGACATCAATGCCGGCAATCCCATACTCCATATGCGGTTTATTCCTTACTCAGCGGGTTTATCTCATGGGCGGTACCCGATAAAACCTATTGCTTTTTGGTTGGGGTGTCAATCAATTATTCGTATTTCACTATTTGTTGTGTTTTCCTTTTAATTCAGGTATAAGCCAGTCATTATGAAAGCAAAGGTGATTGAAGCCATAGGCCACCCGTTTTCAGGATATATCGAGTCTGCAGGCCGGATGTTTCTGTTTTTCACAGCCGGGGTCCGGCAGGTGTTTGCCCTGCCGTTTCAGACCGGCAAGATCCTGGATCAGATCGGTTTCATCGGCGCCAAATCAGTATTCGTCATCCTGCTCACCGGGATATTCACCGGCATGGTTCTGGGCCTCCAGGGATATTACACCCTGGTGACCTTTGGTTCGGAAGCGGCATTGGGGGGTGCGGTGGCCCTGAGCCTGATCCGGGAGCTGGGACCGGTGCTCACCGCCATCATGATCACGGCCAGGGCCGGATCTGCCATGGCAGCTGAAATCGGCGTCATGCGGATGTCCGAACAGATCGATGCCCTGTTCACCATGCAGATCGATCCGGTGCGGTTCCTGTTTGCCCCCCGGATCCTGGCTGCGGTGATCTGTTTTCCGCTGCTGACCTCATTGTTCGATATGGTGGGAATCTTCGGCGGCTACCTGACCGGCTCCATATTGATGGGGATCAATGAAGCGGTATACGTGGACAAGGTGATCCAGAGCGTCAAGACCATTGACCTGTTGGGCGGATATCTCAAATCCTTTGTGTTTGCCCTGGTGGTGACCACCATCTGCTGCTACCGGGGGTATTACGCCCATTTGAACAGTCAGGGAAAATTCGGCGCCAAAGGGGTGTCACTGGCAACCACCGGCGCTGTGGTGCAGTCCTGTGTCTGTATCCTGATCTGTGATTATGTAATCACCACTTTTCTGGTATAGGTCATGCCCGCACCGTTCATAGAATTTAAAGACGTCAAAAAACAGTTCGGCTCCCTGGCAGTGCTCAAGGGGGTGAACCTGTCCATATCCAAGGGCACCATCACCGTGGTGATCGGCAAAAGCGGGACCGGAAAATCGGTGCTGCTCAAACATATTGTGGGCCTGATCAGGGAAGATGAAGGTCAGGTGCTGATCCAGGGAGAACCCTTGAATCAGCTGCCAAAGGAAAAAGCCAGGCAGTTTAAAAAAAGCATGAGTTACATGTTCCAGGACAATGCCCTGTTTGATTTTCTCACGGCATATGAGAACATTGCTTTGCCCCTTAAGGAAACCACCCGGATGACCCATGCCCGTATCCGGGAAAAAGTGCATAACCGGATGGCCCAGCTGAGCATTGAAGGCAACGACCACAAATACCCGTCAGAGCTGTCCGGCGGCATGCGAAAGCGGGTGGCCCTGGCCCGGGCCCTGGTGACCGACCCTGAAGTGATTCTTTTTGATGAACCCACCACCGGGCTGGATCCGGTGCGCAAAAACGATGTGCACCACATGATCAAAGGGCTTCAGGATGAATTCGGGTTTACGGCGGTCATTGTGAGCCACGATATCCCTGATATTTTTGACCTGGCCCAGCAGATTGCCCTGCTGGACGACGGAATCATCGTATTTGAAGGAACCCGGCAGGAAATCATGGACTGCGACATCGACACGGTCCGCGCCTTCATCAGGGGAAGGGATGCTGCCGGGTCCGCATAAGCCAAATGCCTTTTAAGGACCAGAGACCATATGAACGATAGAAAAAGAGATTTTTATGTGGGGGTTTTTGTCATCATCACCATGATCTGCACCGGATATCTGCTCCTGGTTGTCGGTGAATTTTCCCAGTTTTTCAAGGACCGTTATACGGTGCATGGATATTTTTCTTCGGTGTCCGGTCTCAAAAAAGGCGCT
>DATHSR010000457.1:0-2147 GCA_035464035.1 Desulfotignum sp.
TGGGCCGCCGGCACCACCGGTATGGGGTCGGTGGTGATATCGATACCGAATTCAAGGCATCTGGCATATATGTTGGGAAACCGCTGCCTGACAAAGTCGGCGTCTTTGTGGGAGATATCCAGAAACACCGACTCTGCCCCGGTTTTCTTGAGCTCGCTGTCAATGGCCCGGGCCACCACATCCCGGCAGGCCAGCTCCCTGTCAGGAGAATAATCTGCCATGAACCGCCGGCCTCCGGCATCCAGCAGCACCGCCCCTTCCCCCCGCACCGCCTCTGAAATCAGAAAATTTTTGGCCTGGGGATGGTACAGGCAGGTGGGATGAAACTGGACAAATTCCAGATTGGCCACGGATGCCCCGGCCCGGTATGCCATGGCAATACCGTCGCCGGTGGCGATATCCGGGTTGGAGGTGTACAGGTACACCTTGCTGGCACCGCCCGTGGCAAGCAGGGTGATGGCGGCATGAAAGGTTTCCACTTCACCGGTGGTATTGTTCAGCACATAGGCCCCGCAGCAGATGTTTTCATGCTGGGTGACCAGTATCCCGCTGCGGACGGACGAGGAAAAAGTGATCAGATTGACGGCCACGTGATCTTCCAGGATGGTTATATTGTCATCCTCCCAGGCACGTGCCACCAGGGCATCCTCAATTTCTCTGCCGGTCAGGTCGTGGGCATAAACAATGCGTTTGGCAGAATGTCCCCCCTCTCTGCCCAAGGCAAAATCAAATTTTCCCCGGCCCGCCATATTGAACCGGGCACCCATTTCCACCAGTTCCCGGACCCGTTCCGGCCCGTTTTCCACCACCATTTTCACCACATCCCGGTTGCACAGGCCGTCTCCGGCCTTCAGGGTATCCGCGATGTGGAGGGTGAAGGAATCGTTTTCCCCAAAGACGGCTGCCACACCTCCCTGGGCCAGGGCCGTGTTGCTCTGCTGGATTTTTTTCTTGGTGACAATGGTGACCCTTCCATGCCGGGCCGCCTTCAACGCAAAACTCAGTCCGGCAATACCGCTGCCGATCACCAGAAAATCGGTTTTTCTGATCATAATAAAGACGGTCTCTTCTTTTTCCGGGTACTCAGCCCGAGGATCAATCCCACAATAAACACACCGGCTCCGCTTAAAAACCACAGCATCGCTTCATTGTTGAGGTTCTCCCTGAGGGTTGCGATCTGCTGCTTCTGATCTTCAGACAACTGGACCAACGCTTTGTATTCAGCGTCCAGTTTCAGAAAATCGGCAGATGCCCGTTCCAGCTCACGGAATTTTTTTTCAATACCCACCAGGTCTGTATTTTTCTCAGCCAGCTCCTGATTTTCCTTTTCAATTTTTTCAAGGGCCTCTGCCAGGCGTTCATTTTCCTTTTGCAGCGTTTCAACCTGAAAATTCAGCGGCTTTTCTTCAGTGAGAAACCGGGTCAGGACCCAGCCCTTTTTCTGGTTGTCTGTCTGAACCAGAGACCAGTCCGGTTTGTGCTCCACAATCTCAACTCTTGTGCCGGTTTCCAGCATTGCCAAAATTTTGTTTTCAATGCTGGGGCCGGTTCGCATGGTCACTTTGGTAACGCCGCTGACATAGACTTCCTGGGCGGATGCCCCAGACACCCATACCCATAGACAGAGAATAAAAAATACTTTTATCGATTTCATCATCCTGTGCGGGGTTCTCCTGTATGGTTTTTGGTTGACATGGCTATTCATTACCATTGCGGTTCGGGTTTATCAACCACAAATCCTTTTCCCTGCGGCATGAGAATCAAAAAAAGAATTCCGTTGCGGTTTCCGGCATTTTTACGGTCCGGAATACGAAAAATATTTCAAACTTCAGAAATATGTGATTATAAGAGATATAATATCTTGTTATGAAAAATGAAGCCTGCTGGAAGGACTTCGCAACCCCGCGTACTCAAAAAAAGGAGATCCATGATGCAGAAATGGCAGACCCCTTACTGGCCGGAAGGCGTGGCCCATGACGTGACCGATTACCACTATCCGCTAACCCAGGTTCTGGACCGGACCGCGCAAAAGTATCCGGACAACGTGTATACCATTTTCAACGGGGCTTCCAGAACCTATGCCCAGGTCAGGGACACGGCGGACCGGATCGCCTGTTTTCTTGCCGGAAACGGCATCAAAAAGGGGG
>DATHSR010000458.1:0-3805 GCA_035464035.1 Desulfotignum sp.
GATCAACCGTCGTTCAACCTCAGCCGTAGCCAGGGCCTGAACAGCATTGGTCACCAGGTTGATGAACACCTGCTCCAGCCGGTTGTGCTCCGCCCGGATCTCGGGAAGATTCTCATCCAGATCCAGCACGGTTTGAATGGAATGCACCGCCACCTGATGTCCCAGCACCTTGAACACATCCCGGATAGGATCATTGATATTGAGCTTTTTAAGATCCCGCTCCGACTGCCGGGCAAAATCTCTCACATGCTTGATCACCCCGGAGGCCCGGGCCACGTTTTCAATTATATCCCGGCTCATGTTCAAAAGATCTTCATCCGGAATCTTCACCCCTTTTTTCACCATCTTCTGGATCAGGTCCGCACAGATCTGAATCACGTTCAAGGGCTGATTGATCTCGTGGGCCATGCCCGCCGCCATGGTTCCCAGGGTGGCCAGCTTGCCGGCCTGAATCAGCTGGGTCTCCTTTTCCACGCTTTCAGTGATATCGGTGGTGGAAGCGATCAGCACATCCCGGTGACTGAACACCACCTTGACCGCCTTGATGTTCACAAAAAAAGCCTGCCCGGTTTTCCGATGGTGCCTTTTTTTCGTGAACAGCATGGAACTGCCCTGGGTCAGGCCCTGCATGCCCTGTCGGACGGTGTCATCGGTATTGTCTCCAAGTTTCAGAAAAGAGGTGCCCAGCAGTTCCGCCTTGGAATAACCATAACTTTCCAGACCCCTGTGGTTCACATCCAGGATCTCAAAGGTCCGGCTGTCAATGATGAAAATAGGGTTGGGGTTTTCGTTGAACAGGGACCGGTACTTTTCTTCGGACTTTTTATATTTTTCATGAAGTTTGGACAGCTCCTGGTCCTGGAGTTCGATCTCCTCCTGGGCCTTTCTGTCACCGGTTCTGTCCCGCAGAGTCTGGATCGCACCAATGATTTTGCCGTCCGGCGATTTAATGGGAGCTGCGGTGAAAAAGATCCATTTACCGCTCTCCCCCAGATGGGGAAAAAATTCCTCTGCCTCATACGCTTCATTGATGATCTTGCATTTGCGCCAGGCATTGCCGTAATATTTACGGACCATCTCCTCGTCCATCTGCCCCACCACGACATCCGCCAATGTGGGGCGTTTCGCAGACCTGAACGGGGCCCACTGCCGGTCGGTTCCCACCAGTTCATAGGCCGGGTATCCGGTGAGTTCCTCGCATGCAGCATTCCAGTGGGTGATGATATGCTCATTGTTGATGATAAAGGTGGGAATCATGCTGCCCTGGATGATCTGATTCAGCTCCTTTTCCATCTTCTGGAGATCCCGGCGTTCTTCCTCCAGGTATGCAATCCGGGTTTCGGCAATCTCACTGACCCGGACGGAAAACCGTTCAAACAGGTCCGCCACCGCTTCCTTTTCCATGTCCCGGGTCTGAAGCTGCTTTCTGATCCGGATCTTTTCCTCCTGGGTTTTCAGAAAATGGATAAAGGACATAGCACCGTAAGTATCCAGGTCAATGATACTCACCCGTTCGGTATTCACCTTTTCCAGGATACACGACAGCAGGTCATCGTTTTTGAGTTTCAAAATCAGGTCCAGGCCCGACAGGTTACAGATTTCATTGTAATCGGCAGTTGTGGGGATTTTCAGCTCCCTGGCCCGGGAAATGCCCCGCACGATCTCGATGGTGTCCGCCACCATGAGCACCTGGATGTCCAGATCCCTGAGCCCGGGTCCGGACAGGAGATCCAGGATTTCATGACAGGGATCACTGCCGCCGATGACGGCCAGCTTCAATCCTTTCAGGTCAAAGTACATGGCTGCTCCTTTTTTTATTCCCCGGCTTTCACACTATATTAAAAGAACACCAGGGTGACAACCACAAAGGTGGGGATCAGAAACACCAGGGAGTACTTGAGGATATACCCGAAAAAACTGGGCATGGCCGTGCCGGATTCCGCAGCAATGGACCGGACCATGAAATTGGGGGCATTTCCGATATAGCTCACCGCTCCGAAAAATACGGCCCCGGTGGAAATGGCCTGGAGATAAATCATATGGTCGGTCATCAGCAAAGGAACGGAGGCGGACTCCGGCATGCCTGCATAAAAGCTGCCCAAAGCGGTGTTGAAGAAGGTCAGGTAGGTGGGGGCATTGTCCAGAAACGCCGACAGCACCCCGGTGACCCAGAAATAGTGAAACGGTTCTTTCACCGCTGCGATCAGAAAAGCAAACGCCCCGTCCGGACCGGCCTTGAGCAGCAGCAGGCAGGGAATCATGGTGATAAAGATCCCGATGAACAGATAGGCCACCTCGATAATGGGGAACCAGGAAAACTCGTTTTCCTCCCGCAGGGTCCAGGGGGTGGCCCACAGGGACAGAACCCCCAGCCCGATGAGCGTGATATCCCGGAGCCAGTCCTGAATGGCCCGGTGAACCCCCAGGGTGCTGATCTCTCCAAGATCCAGAATCCCGCTCATGAGAACAGCCCCGACAATACCGCCCAGAAAGATGAAATTATAGGTCCCCACCAGGCGCAGGGGCTGTTTTTCTCCGTCATCGGGCACCACGGCCCCCTCTTTTTTGAAATGCCAGGAATCCAAAAGAAAATAGATGACCAGTAACACGCCGCTGACCAGCAGCATATGGGGCGCAATTTTCAGGGTCCAGAAAAAGCTCACGCCATGCAAGAAACCCAGAAACAGGGGCGGGTCCCCCAGCGGGGTCAGAGAGCCCCCCACGTTGGCCACCAGAAAGATGAAAAACACCACCATGAATGTCCGGTTTTTCCTGAAATCATTGGCCCGCAGAAACGGTCGGATCAGCAGCATGGCGGCCCCGGTGGTCCCCATCCAGGACGCCAGGATGGTGCCTAAAAGAATGATACCGGTGTTCACGATCGGGGTCCCCCGCAGGGTTCCCCGCAGGAGAATGCCCCCGGACACCGTGAACAATGCCCACAGCAGGATAATGAACGGCACGTAATCCGCCAGTATGATATGAAGAATCTCATAAATCGCATCCCCCTTGTAAACCGCCACAAACGGGACCGCCAGGGTCGCGGCCCAGAAAGCGGAAATTTTACCGAAGTGGTGGTGCCAGAAGGTACCGGCCACCAGGGGCAGCAGGGCGATGGACAGGAGCATGCCGGCAAACGGGATACAGGCGTAAAGCGGCAGCAGTTTGCCCAGATCCGGGTGCCCCCCATGGCCGCCCCCGGCATGGCCGTCATCAGGTCCATGCCCGGTGTCTGACCCCGTTTCAGATGCATACACCGACTGGACCGGAGACAGCGCCATGTCGGCTGGAAAAAAAGTTGCCGGAGCCAGAACAAAACCAATCAGCAGTATGACAAGTCCCAGATTGTTCGCCTTCATGTGTGCAATATCTCCTGATCTGTTTCACAAAAACACAGGCATGCTGCCTGTCAAACTAAACTGACCTAATAAATACAACAGGGAATGTCAAGATGAAAAAAAAGATACTGTTTTCAGGATTTTTCATTGCCGCAAAATCACGATATTCTGTTTGGTTTTAGGATGATGGCCCGCAGGGAACCTTCCCGGATCTATATGGTGTGTCTGGCAGGTCCGGCAGGGGCGCCGGACCTTTTTGAAGTCCGGAGGTACACGCTAATGATGTATAGGAAATACTTCTTGATTTAATCTTTCTGCAGGCTTATAGAATTTAAAGGAGCAGGCACGGCACTGTCGGCCTTATAGGGGTCATGACTAAAAACCTGCATCTTTAAAGATTCAGAAAAAGGAGCCTGACATGAGCATGATAAAAGAGTTCAAGGAATTTGCCGTAAAAGGGAATGTGG
>DATHSR010000459.1:0-3422 GCA_035464035.1 Desulfotignum sp.
CAAAGGTGTGTGCCGCAGATAGTAGGTATGCCCGGCCGGGTCTCCGGGAGGGCGGTCCAGAAAGCCCTGTTGCAACAGCCGGTCGACAAAATATCGCCAGTGCGTCATGATGGTGGTCCCCCGGGCTGCCAGCCGGTGCTGTTTGCCGCCGATACCGATATTGATCCACCCCCCTTTCTTGGGCAGATACCACCCGTATCCGGGCAGGCCCCGGTCCAGGTACCAGATATGGCATTCCCGGACCCGGTGCGGGCTTAAGAACTCTTGTTCAACCGCGGATATCAGTGCCGTTTTAGGACGGGTCCCCTGCAGCGGGTCGGCAAAGGTACGGCGGACCGGGCAGTGGGTGCCGCCGGCCCCCACCAGAAACCGGCACGAAAACCGGTCGTCGATCACATACCGGCCGGTGATTTTCCGGATCTCTTTCACCGGATGGGTATGGACGGGCACACCGGTTCTGCGGATCAGCCAGTGATCAAATTCGATGCGCCGGATTGCGTACTGGCGGGTTTTGACAGGGATCCGGACCCCCAACAGGTGAAAGTGAATCCTGTGGATACGGGTCAGGGGGTGAGGATAGGTGTCCGGGGTGCATTCAAGGGAGTCAAACACTTCCGGAGAGAGCCATCCGGCACAGATTTTTTTTCTTGGAAGCCTTTTTTTTTCCAGAATTCTTACATTCATGCCGCGCTGTTTAAGGCGGGCGGCACAGGCCGCACCGGCCGGGCCGGCACCCACAATGACCACATCCGCCTGAATCACGGCCGGCCTCACGAGATCCGGCAGTCCGGTTTCGGACGGCCGGGCCGGGTCAGAACGATCTGCCACAGCTGGAGGGATCGGGCCCGGAATGCGCCGGCACAGCTGAGCAGGTAATACTCCCACATCCGGTAAAATCGGTCCCCGTAACGGTCTTTGAGCCGGGGCCAGGCCGCAGTGAAGTTGCTGTGCCAGGCCATCAGGGTCTTGTCATAATCTTCGCCGAAATTGTGCCAGTCCTCCATGACAAAAAGTCCTTCCATGGCATTTCCCAGGGCCGCGATGGACGGCAGAACCGAGTTGGGGAAGATGTATCTGGCGGTCCAGGGGTTGCAGATGGTTGACGTGACGTTTCCGCCGATGGTATGCACGAATGCGATGCCGTCCGCCTTGAGCAGCCGGTGGGTCAGTTCCATGTAGGTCCGGTAGTTTTTGTATCCCACGTGCTCCATCAGTCCGATGGACAGGATGCGGTCATAGGTGCCGGAGGCGGTGCGGTAATCGTTGAGCCGGATGTCCACGGGCAGCCCGTTGCAGTAATCTCTGCCGAATTGTGCCTGTTTTTCCGACACGGTGTAGCCGGTGACGGACACCTGGTATTTTTCGGCCGCATACCGGGCAAATCCGCCGAAGCCGCACCCCAGCTCCAGCAGGGTCATGCCCGGTGCCAGCGCCATCTTCCGGCAGATCATTTCCAGCTTGGCTTCCTGGGCTGCGTCCAGATCCCGGGTATCCTTCCAGTAGCCGCAGGTATACTGCATCCGTTTGTCCAGCATCGCTTTGTACAGGTCGTTGCCGATGTCATAATGGTGTTTGCCCACCGTAAATGCCCGCTGAACGGTCTGAAGATTGAAGATTTTTGCCATCAGGGCATTCAAGACGGTGACCTTGTCCTGTCTGACCTGACGGGGAAGGTCGGCACGCAGCGTTTTTTCGAAGAACACGTCCAGGGCAGGACAATCCCACCAGCCGTCCATGTAGGACTCCCCCAGCCCCAGGACCGGAGATGCCACCACCCGTTTAAAGAACCGGTCGTTGTGGATCCGGATATCAAAGGGCCGGTTCCCGTTCACACAGATACCCGCAACGTTCATCAGATCTGTAAAGATTTTTTTTGCCTGCTCCTTTTTCATGCGGTTCCTCCGTTTCTGATCACTTGATTCGGGAAAAGAGGCAACTGGCTGTTTTATAGCGGATATGGTTCAAATTTTAAACAGTTTCCTGGAAAAAAATGCAGGGCAAAGACAGGGCATGGGACCGGTCCGTCGGACAGATCCCATGCATGACTCTCTGGTTGACCGGACGGGGCCGGCGTTTCAGTCAAATGCCATATCGGTTTTCCATTCCTTCCACACATTTCCCACAAGTTCCGGACCGGGCCTGAGGGTTTTCTTCCCGGGCTTCCATCCTGACGGGGTCGCCTCGGCCCCTTTGGTCTCCCGGACCAGCTGGAAGGCGGTAACCTGGCGGATGGTTTCGGTGATATTTCTGCCCACAGGCGGAGACAGCACTTCATACCCCTGGATCACACCGTCCGGATCGATGATGAACCGGCCCCGGGCCTCGACGCCGGCATCCTCGTCAAACACCCCGTAAACCTTCCCGACCCGGCCCCCGGCATCCGAGAGCATGGGAAAGGGGATGTCGCCGGCCACCATGTTGCAAAGTTCCTTGTCATTCCACATTTTGTGGACAAACATGCTGTCAATGCTCATGGTGAGTACTTCGACACCCAGTTTCTGGTATTCACTGTATTTTTCAGCAACTGCTGAAATTTCAGTCGCTCAGACAAAGGTGAAATCACCGGGGTAAAAACAGAGCAGTACCCATTTGCCGGCAAAATCGGAAAGTTGAAAATTTTTGAAACCACCTTTGTAATAACCGGGCGCTGTGAAATCGGGCGCTTTTTTGCCAACCTGGATCATCGATACTGCCTCCTTTTTTTCAGTTCTGGTTTCCCTGGATTCCTTTTCCACAGGTTTTTGATCTACCGGCCCTCCTGTGGGCCGGGCACAGCCGGCCTTGATTTCAGTCGCCATAGGTCCTCCTGTTTTATTGAAAAGTTGACGGATACAGCAACATCACCCTGAATTCTAAGCAATAATAATGCCAGCAACATCACCGGCGGTCACTGGAAATTTCATGAAAGAGATCCCGGGATGAAAACCCCGGCACGGGTCATATCGTTTCCGGAAATTGACGATGATCCGGGTGGAAATGGCCGTGAATACAGGGAGATGAATGTGGGGGATATGGAGTTTAAATACGTAAATCGTCATACGCAGCCTCACAGGGTTTCTTTTTCCAGCAGATGAAAATATTCTCCCCGGGCGGCTGCCAGCTCCGGATGGCTGCCCTGTTCCCGGATCCGGCCGCCCCTGAGCAGAAGGATCTGGCTGCAGTGCCGGATGGTGGACAGGCGGTGGGCGATGATGATGGACAGCCGGCCCTGCATGAGCCGGTTCATGGCGTCGTGCACGGCCTGTTCCGACCCGGAATCCATGTAGGAAGTGGCCTCGTCGAAAATGATCAGGTCCGGGTCGCAGGCAAAGGCCCTGGCAATGCATACCAGCTGCTTCTCCCCGGCGGACAGAGGACGGCCCCCTTCCTTGAGCCGTGTGTCGGGCCCGGTGAACTTGTCATACAAAAACCCGCAGTTGGCC
>DATHSR010000460.1:0-16324 GCA_035464035.1 Desulfotignum sp.
GGCGCATGTGACGTGGTGAACCCGGCGGCCATGGAAAACGAGGGCACCCCCATATCGGGCATGCCCATCCTGAAGGCCCATGAGGCCAAAACCGTGGTGGTGTGCAATCTGGATGACACGCCCGGGTATTCCGGGGTGGCCAACACCCTGTATACCAATCCCAACACCATCCTGCTCACAGGCGATGCCGCCGCCACGGCCCGGAGCCTGATCGATGCAGTCAAAACCGTGCCATAAAATGCGCAAAGCCCTGGGATGCGTCTTGCTGCCAGGCCCCCCAAATTCCCTGAAACACCCGGCGTCTGGAAGGTAGACAGGGATGCTTCGGGTAAAAACATGAAATTAATACTTTACTATTGTCCATTCTTTGGATATGGTGCTGCCAAAAAATGTGATAAAGCATCAAACGGTTGACAAGATAGCGCTGAAACGCATACAGGACAGAGTGTTTTGGAAAAAAAACATGAGGCAGAGGCGTTGAAACGCCCGGAAAACAAGATCTGGACGGTTGTTCTGTTGGTGCTCCTGGCCTGGGGAGCGTTGTTGGTTTTTCCCGAAACCCATGCTTTTTCCCGGACCCCGGATTTAAAAATGGAGCTGATCGACCGGGATGCGGTCCACAGAAAAAGCCCGTCTGAAATAAAAGTTATCACCGGTGTCTTCAACAGCGGGGATACCGCAACATCGATTCTGGGGCCGTATCTGCCGTTGCAGACCATCTACGGTCTTGAAAAAAAAAGCCGGTCCCTGTTTGCCTTTAACCGGTTCAAGGCGGGCCATCCGTTTCAGATATCCCTTGACCAGGACGGGTTTGTTGCATTTGAGTATGAAATTGATGACCAGGATCGGCTGGTGATCCAAAAAAAGCAGGACCGGTTTGATATCAGCAGAATCCCCATTCGGTTTGAAATCCGTGAACAGGTCATCTCCATGGAAATTGAAACCAATATTTCCGCCGCTCTGACACAGGCCGGACACTGCCCGTCCCTGGGATGGGAACTGGCGGATATTTTTGCCTGGGACATCGATTTTGCCAAGGATATTCAGTTCGGGGACCGGTTTCAGGTGCTGGTGGAAAAACGGTTCAGGCACGGTGAGTACAAGGGATACGGCCATATTCTGGCTGCGGAGGTTGTCAACAAAGGCACGACATACAGGGCATTTCGATACACGGATGCCCAGGGCCGTGACGGATATTACGATGAAAACGGACGGTCGCTTGAAAAAGCGTTTTTAAAATCCCCGGTGGCCTTCTCCAAAATCACCTCCTATTTTTCAGACAGCCGGTTTCACCCCATATTGAAAACCCATCGGCCCCATTTCGGCGTGGACTATTCCGCCCCGAAAAACACCCCCATTAAAACCGTTGCCGACGGTGTCATCAAGGAAATGGGGAATAACCATACCATGGGCCGGCACATGACCATCCAGCATTTCAACGGATATGAAACCAGCTACTATCACATGAACAGCTTTGCCAAAGGCATGAAAGCCGGCAGGTCCGTATCCCAGGGGGACGTCATCGGATATGTGGGAAAAACAGGCCTGGCCACAGGATATCACCTGTGCTTCAGGATGACCAAGAACGGCCTGCATGTGAATCCTCTGGATGCGCCGGAAGCCAGTGCCAAACCGGTTGCTTCCAGGGAGATGGAACAGTTTGCCGGTCAGGTGGCCCTATTCACTGAAAAACTGATGACCGCCGGATCCATCGCCCGTTCTACACCCTAGCAAAAGCAGGTATCCATGGGAAATCCGGTTCGGGAACATGCGGTAAAAGGGTTGCAGCAGGGAGATACCTTCTGTTTTTCCCGGCAGTTTTCACAACAGGAAACCCAGGATTTCGGGGACCTGACCAGAGACTATAATCCGGTGCATTATGACCCGCGCTGGACCCGGATCAAAGGGTTCAACGGCCTGATCTGCCACGGGCTGCTGGTGGGAGGCATGCTCTGCGAATTCGGGGGCCAGGTGGGATGGCTGGCCACAGGCATGCGCTTCAAGTTTCTTTATCCGGTGTATTTCGGGGATACCATCCACTGCAGGGTGACCTTGACCCGCATTCAGAACAACGGCCGGGCCGAAGCCTGCGCCGAATTCACCAACCAGTCGGGCCGGCAGGTGGCCCTGGCGACCCTGTCCGGCCGGCTGCCCCTGGAAGCGGAAAAAGCGCTGTTGAAACAGATGGTAGCAGCGGGGGATCCTGCCAATAAATTGTCGAAACAATCCAGTTACCGCATCAATCAGGATCCGGCTGTTTCATCGGAGATCTGACCCGGATATCCCGGGGCCAGCCGGTGAAGATCCGGGTTGCACGGCTCAGCGTCTCGGAACTTTAAACACTTTTTCCAGAATGTTTTCCATGGGGCACAGTCCGGTGAATGCGGACTGAAACAGGTTGAGTCCCACAAAAGCGGTAAACAGGTACCAGTATGGGGACACCCAGTGCCCCAACGCCAAAGAGGCCAGGATAAACAGGCCGGCAATGGCCCTGATGTATTGTTCCATTTTCATGTCATTCTCTCCTTTTTTTTGCAGGGTTGTACATGGCAAAATAGGTCACCGGAATCACGATCAGTGTGAACAGGGTGGAGGCGAACAGCCCGAATATCAGAGCCCAGGCCAATCCTGAAAACACCGGGTCAAAGGTGATGGGAAAGGCCCCGATGGCGGTGGTGGCGGCAGTGAGCAGAATGGGCCGCATGCGCACCACCCCGGAATCGAGGATCGCGTCCTTGAACGCTTGTCCTTCTGCCAGGGCACTCTGGATAAATTCGATGAGCACCAGTGCATTGCGGATCACAATGCCCCCCAGTGCAATCATGCCGATCATGGAGGTGGCGGTGAAGAACACAGGGTCTGCATATACCCCCACATCGGTGGAAAACAGGTTGAGAATGAAAAAACCCGGCATGATGCCCAACACCGTGAGAGGGATGGCCATCATGATGAGCACGGGCATGGCATAGGAACCGGTGGTGAACACCAGGATCAAATAGATGCCGGCCAGGGCCGCGGCAAAGGCCAGGCCCATGTCCCGGAACACTTGCAGCGTGATCTTCCATTCCCCTTCCCCGGCCCAGTTGACTGAGACATTCGGATCCAGGTCCATGGATTTGAGCCGGGCCGTCATGTCCAGCACGGCCTCCCCCGGTGCCCGGCCCGCCATCTCTCCTAAGACATATACCACCGGTTCCATGTTCTTGTGGTAAATCGGCGTCTGATTGGCTTTATGGGTCAGTTGTGCCAGCTCTCCCAAAGGAATCAGGGCCCCGGACTGGGACCGGATGGGCAGGCCTGCCACGGCGGCCATGTCCGACCGCAGGTGCCGGGGAAGAATCACCCTGATCCACAAGGGGCTTCGTTCCGGGGTGATGTGCAGGGTGGCGGGCATGGTGCCGCCCATGGCCGCATCCAGGGCATCCAAGATGGTGCGGGTATCGATGCCGTGCAGGGCGGCTTTTTCCCGGTCCACTTCAATATCGATGCGGGGACTTTCCTGTTCGGTCATGATCAGAACATCGGTGACAAAGGGTTCGGTTTCCATCAGTGCCTTGATGGTCGCTGCGGTTTCCAGCAGGCTGTCATAGGGGGTATCGTAACCGCCGTAAATCTCTGCCCCCAGGGTGGACAAAACCGGGGGACCCGGCGGCACCTCCACCAGGGACAACGCTGCCCCGTGGGCTTTTGCAAGGGCCTCCAGGTCCGGCCGCAGGCGAAGCAAAATGGTATGGCTCTGCTGGGACCGCCGGGACTTGTGGGCCAGGTTGACCCGGATATCGGCCAGGTGGCTGCCCTGCCTGATAAAATAATGCCGGACCATGCCGTTGAAATCCATGGGAGACGGGATGCCGGTGTAGGAAACAAAACTGGTAACCTCATTGACCCCGGCCAGGTAATTTTCAAACTCCCGGACCACCCGGTCGGTTTTTTCCAGAGAGCTGCCGTCCGGCAGTTCCAGAAGGATCTGAAATTCGTTCTTGTTGTCAAAAGGCAGCAGCTTCAGCGGCACCAGGCGGAACAGCACCAGGGCCGCAGATGCGGCCAGACCGGCCAGGATCAGGGCCAGCAGCAGGTACCGCAGCCATTTTTTATTGAGAAACGGAGACAGCAGCGCCCGGTAGATTTCGGCCGCCTTGTTTTGAGTGAAGGCTTTTTTCTTTGGGACCGGCGGGCTGTTTTTCAACAGCAGATGGGAAATCCAGGGCACCACGGTCAAGGCGCACAGGGTTGAAAAGGTGACGGTGAGCGGTACATTCACCGCCATGGGTGCCATATAGGGGCCCATCATGCCGGTGATGAAAAACAACGGCGCAAAGCAGACGATGATGGCAATGGTGGACATGATCACCGGCGGCAGCACTTCAGACACGGCCTTGAGTGTGGCATCAAACGGAGAGAGAATTTTTTGGTGAATATGGCGCTGAATATTGTCCACATTGGTGATGGGGTCGTCCACCACCAGGCCTAAAGACAGAATCAGGGCAAACAGGGTCACCCGGTTGATGGTGTATCCGAACATATAGTTGGCAAACAGGGCCAGGGAAAAGGACAGGGGGACGGCCAGGGCCACCACCGCAGCTTCCCGGAACCCCAGGGTGACAGCCAGGAGCACCACCACCGACGCTACGGCAAATCCCAGGGAAAACAACAGACCGTTGACCTTGTCCCGGGCGGTTTCTCCATAATTTCGGGTCACTTCCACGTAGATGTCCGAGGGGATGACCCGGCCTTTCATGCGTGCCACTTCATCCACAAGCGATTGGGCCACCGTCACCGCGTTGGTGCCTTTCTGCTTGGAAAAGGCCAGGGTCACGGCCGGGAAATGCCGGTCCCTGCCGCCATCAATGCCGTGGGTCTGGCGGTGGTACCGGGAAAAACCGATACGGGTGTAAGACGCGGCTTCTTGGGGTCCGTCAATGATCCGGCCCACTTCGGACAGGTGGACCGGTTTGCCGTTCTTTTGTGAAACCACCAGACGTTCAACGTCTGACACAGAGGTCAGAAAAGAGGATGAGGTCAGGGTGACCGAAAGATTGTTTTTATCGAACACCCCGGCCCGGGTGGCGGCATCCGCCCCTTCAAGTGCCTTTTTAATGTCGGCCAGGGACACATTGAACCCTTTCATCATCAATGGGTCCGTCTCCACCCGGATTTCGCGTTTTCTGCCGCCGAACACCTGGGACCGGGAGATGTTTTTCAGCCGGGACAGGCGGGTGGTCACCTCTTCTCCCACCCGCCGCAGTTCATGGTCCGAATACCGGTCCGAGTAGAGGGTGAAGGTGACAATGGGGACATCATCGATCTCTATGGGTTTCACCAGCCAGTTTTCCACAATGGGCGGAACCCGGTCCAGGCTCATCTGTATTTTATTGTGGAGCTTGAGAATGGAGTTTTCCCGGTCCTGGCCCACAAAAAACCGCACCGTAACCAGGGCCGATTCCCGCATGGACGTGGCATAGACATATTCCACCCCGTCGATTTCCCACAGAATCTGTTCCAAAGGCGTGGTGACCAGTTTTTGAATTTCCTGGGGCGAAGCTCCTGGTACGCTGACATATACGTCCGCCATGGGCACCACGATCTGGGGCTCCTCCTCCTTGGGGGTGATATAGATGGAAAACGCGCCCAGACAAAGGGCGACGGCCGCCAGCATCACAGACAGCTGTGAGGACAGAAACGTTTCAACGATTTTAATGAGAAATCCTTTTTCAGGGTCAGCCATGGCCGTCACCACCCCAGGGTTTCATCGCCGGTGAGGCCGGAAAGAACCTCTATATCGGTTCCCAGGACTTGCCCGGTTTTGATGTAAACGGAACGGAACCGGTTGTCAGCGGTTTTGACATGGACCATTTCCAGCTGTCCCACCCGGGTGACGGCCGTTTTGGGAACAACCCGGATGGTTTCATGGCCCACCGGTATGATCAGGCGGCCGAACATCCCTGGAAATATGCCGGGATCCTCGGACAGGCTGGCCTTGACCAGAAAAGTCCGGGTGTCCGGATCGGCCCAGGGTGTGATCTCCCTGATCACGGCCGTCACGGTTTTATCCACCGTCTGGATCTTGACATCATATGCTTTGTCCCGGACGATGTGATGGATCAGCCCTTCCCTGACATGGGCCTCCAGCTGCAGGTATCCGCTGGTCTGGATCTTGAGCAGGGGCCGGCCGGGGATGGCCTGGTCTCCGGGATCCACCAGGCGCTGGAGGAGCACTCCGCTCTCCGGAGCCGTGACGGTGGCGTATTCAAGGGCGATCTGTGCTTCTGCCACCACCTGTTCGGCCCGGCGGATATCTGTTTTCGCCCCAGTCACGGCTTCCTGGGTTTTGGCCAGGCGGGCGCTGGCGGTCAGAAAGGCGGCCCGGTCGATTTCCAGTTGCTGGGAAGGCACGATATGCTTGTCAAACAGGGCCTGGGACCGTTCATAGGCGGCCCTTGCCTGTTCCAGTTCGGCCCGGTCTTCATCCACACCTTTCAGGGCCTGGCCCAGGCGGTTCTCGGCCAGGGTTTTTTCTTCTCTGGCCTGATTGAACCGGGCGGTCACCTGGCGGTTGTCCAGCACCACCAGGGTCTGGCCCTTGAGTACCCGGTCCCCCGGGGACACAGAGACCGCCATCACCTGGCCGCTGATGCGGGACTCAATGATCGATTCGGTGAGCGGCTGGATGGTTCCCACTGCCTCATGGGTCTTGGGAACCTGTCGGGTCTCCACCTGGGCGGTGTGTGCAAAACCCTTGTCCGGCAAGGAGGTGTCCCGGGTCACCCCCGGCGGGATCGAGTCATTCTGACAGGCAATAAAAGCGGTTGACAAAAACAGCAGCACGGAAATGATATGTTTCATGGCAGGCTCCTTCCCGATCAGGACCTATCTGTAGTCCCGGTAGTTGATACCATATCTGGCGGCTTTATAGGAAAATTTACGCACCGTGATCCGGATGAGCCGGGCCGCCTGCTTGATGTTGCCTTTGGTGTTTTTCAATGCATCCATGAGAATTTCCTTTTCCAGGCTTTCCACGGCCGCTTCCAGAGACAGCGGCAGGGTTTTGGACTCGTTTCCGGTCTGAAGGGTGGCCGGCAGGTGATACGAGTGGATGGCCCCCTCGTTGCACAGGATCACAGCCCGTTCAATGCAGTTTTCCAGCTCCCTCACATTGCCCGGCCAGTGGTATTCCATCATCATGTCGATGGCCGGGGTGGTGATGCGCTTGATATCCTTGCCAAGGGTCTGCCGGTATTTTTCCAGAAAATGGTCTGCCAGAAGAATGATATCTGTCTTGCGCATGCGCAGGCTGGGAATATAGATGGGAAACACGTTGAGACGGAAATACAGATCATCTCTGAACCGGCCCTGCTGCACCATCTCTTCCAGGTTGGCGTTGGTGGCTGCCACAATCCGGACATCGGTCTTGATCGGTTTGTATCCCCCCACCCGTTCAAATTCCTTTTCCTGGAGCACCCGCAGCAGCTTGACCTGGGCCCCCGGTGCCATGGTACCGATCTCATCGAGAAAAATGGTGCCCTGGTCGGCCAGTTCAAATTTGCCCTTTTTCAGGTGGGAGGCACCGGTAAACGCCCCTTTTTCATGGCCGAACAGTTCGCTTTCAATCAGATTTTCCGGAATGGCGGCACAGTTTATTTTGATGAAGGGTTTGTGGCGCCGCTCTGAATTATAGTGGATGGCGTTGGCCACCAGCTCCTTGCCGGTACCGCTTTCTCCCCGGATCAGCACCGTGGCCGAGGAAAACGCCACCTGGGAAATCATCTGGAGCACTTCCCGCATTTTGTTGGAATTGCCGATGATATTGGAAAAGCTGTACCGGTTTTCCAGTTCTGATTTCAGGCGCAGGTTTTCGGTTTTCAGGGATTCCTTTTCCTGGCGCACCGTTTCGATATTGATCACATGATGGGCCAGCATGGCCGCCACCACGGACAGAATCTTCTCCCCCTGCTGCAAGGACTGCTTTCCCTCAAATGGCCGGTCCGCACTGATGGCACCCACCACCTGGTTTTCCTTTTTTATGGGCACACAGATAAACGAATAATCCTGGCCCTGGGTGCGGTTCCGGGAATGGGTTTTGTCCAGAAAAAGCGGCTCTTTGCTGATGCGGGGCACCACCGCGGATCTGCCGTTTTCCACCACCTTGCCGACAATGCCTTCGCCGGGAAGATACTTGATTTTACGGGTGGTTTCCTCTGAAATGCCGTGGGCGATTTCAATGCGGATTTCACCGGTTTCACGGTTGGTCAGAAAGATGATGCCCCGCACCAGGTTCATGGATTCCGATAATACCTCCAAAACCTTGAACAGGGATTTTTTCATGTCCATGTGCTGATTCAAGGCCTCACTGATTTCATACAGCAGGGATACTTCCTCAAGGGATTTCATGGCTGAGCCTTCCGGCGGTTTGCTGTTTTCTCGGGTTCATTTGTCAGGTTCGTTGTCAATGTTCTGCCATAGTGAAACAGTTCAATCCCTGTAATCTTATGGCAAAAAAACTGTTTTTGCAACCAGGGGCATTCCCGGACCAGAAAGACAGTTCATGGAAAAAACAGGCGGGCGGGACGATGCACCAAGAAGAGAGCGGGCGGTTTGAATCAGGCGGCATGGCGCAAAATATCCATCCGCGAAGGGATACTGATTCCAAGGCAGGGTTGTTAACTGTCAACTGCTGGATTTTTCAGCAGGTTCACATAAGGTGTGCAAGGGGTGCCACCAGAGATGGCGGCAGAAAAAAAATACGGTAAAGGCGAAACAGTTCAGGCCTGTTCCAGTGTCTGGGAGCCGTCCGGTTCAGGCAACGCTTCCAGTATGGCGGATTTTTCAAGGGCCAGGGCATCCAGGTGGGATTCGACATGGGCCCTCAGAGCCCTTTCCGGATCCAAAGATTCGGAATAATAGTTGAGGACCCACCACAAATGGTTGAGCTTGTCCTTGTTGTCCTGCCACCAGGAAACCGATTCCTTGATGGCTCCCATGCTGCTGAATTCGGAGCTCAGTTTCATGTAAAAATCGTAACACCTGTCGCGCGTCACGGGTTTCAGATCCAGTATGCTGATAGTGTTCCTGCTGATCACATCCGTCTCCTTTAAACCTAAACAAGTATGGCATGATAGATCATTGTTTACATGAAACCGCAGGTATTGTAAACCCAATTTTCCTGTTTTTTAAGGTTGCATCTTCGGGTCGGGATACGGTATCTTATATCGTTTTCAACTGGTTGAAATAAAAAGAAAGAAAATCATATTGTGAGTCACAGACAGATTACGACCCTGGTGATCGGCGGATGCAGAAGCGGCAAAAGCCGGTATGCCCTGACCGCTGCCGACGCCGTTGGCGGCACGAATAAAATTTTTCTGGCCACCTCCGTGCCCCGGGATGCGGAAATGGAAGAAAGGGTCCGCTCCCATCAGGCAGAGCGCGGAACGGACTGGCACACCATTGAGGAGCCGGTGAAGATAGATGAAAAATTGGTTGCCCATTCCCAAAAAGCCGACGTGATCCTGGTGGACTGCCTGACCCTGTGGCTGTCAAACCTGCTGGCTGCCGGCATGGATGATCCGGACATTTACATCCGGGTTGACCGGACCGCCCGGGCCCTTTCCCATGCAAGGTGTCCGGTGTTTCTGGTCACCAATGAAGTGGGATACGGCATTGTGCCGGAAAACAGCCTGGCCCGGCGATTCCGGGATCTGGCCGGACAGGTGAACCAGCGGATGGCGGCGGCGGCAGACCGGGTGGTGCTCACCGTGGCAGGCATCGCTTTGCAGATCAAAGCGGAGAAATAGGCCATGGCATATCATTATCTTTTCGGTCCGGTACTGTCGCGACGGCTGGGGAGTTCCCTGGGGGTGGATCTGGTCACCCACAAGATATGCAGCCTGGACTGTGTGTATTGTGAGTGCGGCAAAACCACCCGCCTGACGACAAAACGGGGGGATTACGTGGCCTGGGAGGCCGTTTGCCGGGAACTGGACCATTTTTGGTCACTTCATGAGGATCCGGACTATATCACGTTTTCAGGATCGGGCGAGCCCACATTGAACCGGGGTCTGGGACAGGTGATCGCCCATATCAGGAAAAACAAACCAAAGATCCGGGTGGCGGTGCTCACCAACGCCACGTTGATGGCCGACCCGCAGGTACGGGAAGAACTGGCCCTGGCCGACCTGGTGGTGCCGTCTCTGGATGCGGTGTCTGAACAGGTGTTTCGCCGAATCAACCGACCCTGTAGCGGTCTGAACACAAATGATATGGTTGATGGGCTGGTGGCGTTTACAACGGTGTTTTCCGGGGAGGTCTGGCTGGAAATCTTTATTCTGCCCGGCGTGAACGACACCCCGGAGGAGCTGGCATTGCTCAGGGAGGCCATCCGGCAGATAAAGCCCCACCGGGTGCAGCTCAACACCCTGGACCGGCCGGGGACGGTACCTTCCCTCAGGCCGGCCACCAGAGACGACCTGGAACGGGTGATGCGCAGGCTGGGAGAAAAAAACGTGGAGATTATCGCCCGGGCAGGAACCCTGGCGAAAACAGGGCCTGCAAAAGATCCAGCATCCGCCCTGCTGGAGACCATCCACCGCAGGCCCTGCACGAAAGAGGACCTGGCAGCGGCTTTGGGGCTGCCGGAAACAGAAATCCAACAACTGCTTTCCGATCTCTGGGCCGCCGGGCGCATCACCTCCCGCCGGGAACAGAGAGGGGAATTTTTCTTTACGGTAAAAGGCCGGTCATGAAAAACCCCCCCCGGGCAAACAGTTTTCTGAAAGACCTCAGATCCTGCCTCCTGTTTCTCACGATTCTCCCGGTCGGCCGGGATGCAGCCTATTCCCCCATGGGCATGATCCGTTTTTTTCCGGTGGCCGGTCTGATTCTGGGCAGCCTGCTGATTTTTACGGACCTGGCTGCCTCACGGCTGTGGCCCCTGCCGGTGGTTGCGGTCATGGACATACTCTGTCTGGTGATCCTGACCGGCGCCTTTCACCTGGACGGTCTGGGGGATACGGCAGACGGCATTTTCAGCCACCGGTCCCGGGACAGGGCCCTGGAGATCATGAAGGACAGCCGTATCGGCATGATGGGCCTGGTTGCCGTGGTCTGTGTGCTGGCTGGAAAGCTGGCCGGGATTTATGCGGTGAAGACCGGGTCGGGTACCGGTGACACCCTGCTGATCCTGCTGCTGGTGCCGGCCTATGCCCGGGCATCCATGATTTTCGGGATCCGGTTTCTACCCTATGGCCGGACAGATACCGGCACCGGTCTGGACCTGTTTGCCGCACCCCTGGGGGTGAAAGATTTCACCTATTGCCTGATTCCCTTGTGTTTGTCCCTGTTTTTAGGCTATAAGGGCCTGGTTCTGAACCTGGCGTTTGCCATCAGTGGTCTGGGACTTTTATGGTTTTACAAAAAAAAGATGAACTGCATCACAGGGGATATGCTCGGGGCCATGACGGAAATTCTGGAAGCGGTGCTGTTTCTGGCCTGCGGGGCCGCCCTGGTGTTAAAATAAGGATGTTATCATGATTATCGGCCATGGCGGCAACAAAGCGGCACTGGCAAGGGAACTCAATTGTCCGGCGGATGAGATCATCGACATGAGCGCCAACCTCAATCCCCTGGGGCCGCCGGAATGGATCCGCGCCGTGATGACAGAGCACCTGTCTGACCTTCACAGTCTTCCCGAGCCGGATGCCCGTTCCATGATACAGGGGTTTGCAAGGTTTCATGACATCGATCCGGACACCGTGATGGCAGGCAACGGCACCACGTGGTTTATTTATACCCTGCCCCTGGCACTGGGGGCGAAAAAAGTGATGATTCTGGGGCCCACCTATTCAGATTACGCCGATGCCTGCCGCATGCACGGCATTGAACCGGCCCACTGGCTTGCCGGACCTGAAAACGGGTTTGAACCGGACCTGTCATCGGTGTCGGATATGGCGGCCGACGCGGATCTGGTGTTTGTCTGCAACCCCAACAATCCCACCGGCGTCCTGCTGGAGCCGGCATTCATCACCGAACTGTTGCGCCGGCACCCCGGGGTGTGCTTTGTGGTGGATGAATCCTACCTGCCGTTTGTGGGCGCGGGGGAGCGGTTTTCCCTGATCCGGGCCGGGACGTTTCCCAATCTGCTGGTACTCTCGTCCATGTCTAAAATATTTGCCATCCCCGGGCTTCGCACCGGGTTTTTAAGCGGGGCCGGTTCCGTGATCGACCAGGTCATGGCTTTTTACCAGCCCTGGAGCGTCAATGCCCTGGCCCAGGCAGTGATCAAAGATATCTATGATCATCCGGAGCGGATCGCACCGTTTTATGAAAAAACCCGGGCCTATATCCAGGCGGAAAAACGATTTTTTCTGGAGGCCGTGGCCGGGTTACCCGGGCTTTTGCCGGTGGCCGGGTGCACCGGTTTTGTCCTGGCACACCTGCCGCAACACACTGCGCCCGATGTGTGCCGCCGGGTGGGCCGGGACCGGATACTGATCCGGGACTGCAGCAATTTTCTGGGCCTGGACCACCGGTTTGTCAGGTTTTCCCTCAAAGACCGGGCAACCAGCCTGAAACTGGCAGCCAGCCTTCAAAGGGCCATGATCCATGATTGAAGCGGCCTGGTATATCCTTGTGGCCGGGTTTGTTCTGGATTTTTTTTTCGGGGATCCCAGGAATCTGCCTCATCCGGTGGTGGGCATGGGAAGGGCCATTTCGTTTTTTGAACCCCGTTTCCGGCGTTTTTTTTATCAGCCGTTCCGGGCCGGCTTCTGGTTTGCGCTTTTTCTGATTATTTTTGCGTATTTTCTGGCTCTGGCCCTGATCTGGGCCGCCGGACAGGTTCATCCGGTATTGGGTATCGCAATGCAGGTGCTGCTGCTGTTTTACTGCTTTTCCATCACAGGGCTCAAGGATGCGGCAATGGCGGTGGCCCGTCCGCTTTTGGCCGGCGATCTGCAGACGGCCCGGCACTGTTTGGCCATGATCGTGGGCCGGGAAACCCAGACCCTGGATGCCTTCGGCGTGACCCGGGCGGCAGTGGAAACCGTGGCGGAAAATTTTGTGGACGGGTTTTTATCCCCGCTCTTCTGGGCATTGCTGCTGGGAGTGCCCGGAGCGGTGGCCTACAAGATGGTCAACACCCTGGATTCCATGGTGGGATATCAAAATGACACCTATCTTTTTTTCGGCCGGGCTGCAGCCCGGATCGATGATGCGGCCAACTTCATTCCGGCCCGGCTGGCGGTGTTTGTGATTGCAGCCGCCGCTTTTTTTGTGTCCCGGGCATCCGGGGCCGGTGCCCTGCAGACCGGGCTGTCCGAGGGCCGGCGCCACAAGAGCCCCAATGCCGGCTTTCCGGAAGCTGCGTTTGCAGGGGCCTTGCAGGTCCGCCTGGGGGGACCGAGCATCTATCATGGCAGACAGGTGGACAAGCCCTGGATTGGTGCCGGATTTGATGACCCTGAAATACCGGCCATCCATCAGGCCTGCCGCCTGTTGCAGGCGGCGGCGGTGACGGCGCTTCTGGGTGCCGTGTTTCTGGCGGCCCTCAAATCCTTAGCTTTGGCGGGATAGCTCCATGCAAAGACGGTTTCGCCTGGGCACCACCTCTTTTATCTATCCGGACCATATCCTTCCCAATGTCCAAAAAATCGGCCGGTTCTTTGATGAGATCGAACTGCTGATCTTTGAAAGTCAGCCTGCTGGCGTGCTGCCCTCCGGAAGACAGATCGCCGAGCTGGCTGTTCTGTCAAGGGACCTGGGTGTCTTCTACAATATCCATCTGCCCACGGATGTCAGCCTGACCCATGACCTGGCAGCGGAACGGCAGAAAGCGGCGGACGTCATCGCCCGGGTGGTGGAATTATGTGCCCCCTTAGATCCTTCCACCCATACCCTGCACCTGGAGATGGCCACAGACAGAGAAAAACCGGATGATCTGTCAGCCTGGCAGGAGCGGGCAGTGGACGGGCTGAACCGGCTGCTGCCCCGCATTGCCAGTCCCCGGAACCTGTCCGTGGAAACCCTGGACTATGCGCCAGCCTGTCTGACGCCGCTGGTGGCGGCCCACGATCTGTCGGTCTGCCTGGATATCGGGCACCATCTAAAGCATGGGTTTGACCTGACACACAGCGTCAGGATGTTTGAGGACCGCCTGGCAATGATACATCTGCACGGCGTGGCCGGTGACGGACCCGGGGCCAGGGATCATGCCGGCCTGGAACACCTGGACAAGGTTCAGCGGCGCCAGGTGATGGACCTGCTCAAAGGATATGCGGGCTGCGTGAGCCTGGAGGTGTTTAACCGGGAAAATCTGAACCGTTCCCTGACGGTGCTGTCCCAGGTGTTTGATGATATTCCCCTGCCGCTGCCGGGTTGAACCGGGTGCCGGAAATATGGTATGTTGTTGAAGTCAAATCCGTATGACCTTGCAAAGGAAAAATCATGACGCCGCTGGTCAAAGAGAGAAGAAAAACCCGGCAGATCCGGGTCGGAACGGTTAGGGTGGGATCAGATGCACCGATTTCGGTTCAGTCCATGACCAACACACCGACCCGTGACACAACGGCCACGGTCCGCCAGATCAAAGCCCTGGAAGCAGCCGGCTGTGAAATCATCCGGGTGGCGGTGCCGGAAATGGCGGATGCGGTTGCCATCCGGCAGATCAAAGAACAGATAGCGATTCCGTTGATTGCGGACATCCATTTTGATTTCAGGCTGGCCCTGGCATCGGCAGAGTCCGGGGCGGACGGGCTGCGGATCAATCCCGGCAATATCGGAGCACACCACAAGGTGAAACAGGTGGTGGACTGTGCCAGATCCCATGGTATTCCCATCCGCATCGGGGTCAATGCGGGATCTCTGGAAAAAGAGATCGAGCGCCGGCTGGGGGCCACATCCGAAGCCATGGTGGAAAGCGCGCTGGCCAACATCCGGATTCTGGAGAACTTGGGGTGTTACGATATCAAGGTGTCGTTGAAAGCCTCGGATGTGGCAAGAACCGTTGCCGCATATCAGCTGCTGGCAATGAAAACCGATGTGCCGTTTCATGTGGGAGTGACCGAGGCGGGCGGGCTGTATGCCGGGATTACCAAATCCGCCATCGGTATCGGCATGCTTCTGGCCCAGGGTCTGGGGGACACCATCCGGGTGTCTTTGACCCGGGACCCGGTGGAGGAAGTCCGAACCGGATATGAAATTCTGCGGGCACTGGGGATTCGCCACCGGGGTCCGGAGATCATTTCCTGCCCCACCTGCGGCCGGTGCCGGATCGATCTGTTTAAAATTGCTGAAGATGTAGAAAAAGCTTTACTTGACCGGGATTCTCAGATTAAAGTTGCCATTATGGGGTGTGTCGTGAACGGGCCAGGTGAGGCAAAAGATGCGGATATCGGCATCGCCGGTGCAGACGGCACCGGCATTCTGTTTAAAAAAGGCAAGGTATATAAAAAAGTGGCCCAGGATCAGCTCAAGGGCCAGCTGCTGTATGAGATTGATCAAATGACGAAAAAATCGGAGGATATGAATGGGAGAAAAGAATAAGACAGCCATAACCCCCACCCGGGAACAAGATTATGCCCAGTGGTACCAGGAGGTGATCAAGGCAGCGGATATGGCTGAAAATTCCCCGGTCAGGGGCTGCATGGTCATGAAACCATGGGGGTATGCCATCTGGGAAAACATCATGAACCAGATGGATGCCGAGTTCAAGAAAACCGGGGTCAAAAATGCCTATTTTCCCCTGTTCATCCCGTTGTCCTACCTGGAAAAAGAAGCGGAGCATGTGGAAGGGTTTGCCAAGGAATGCGCCGTGGTGACCCACCATAAGCTTGAAAAAGGGGCAGACGGAAGACTGGTGCCGGCCGGTGAACTGGCCGAACCGCTGATTGTCCGCCCCACCTCTGAAACCATTATCGGTGAATCCATGTCC
The DNA here is from genome assembly GCA_035464035.1 of Desulfotignum sp. GTDB lineage: Bacteria > Desulfobacterota > Desulfobacteria > Desulfobacterales > Desulfobacteraceae > Desulfotignum. Next base: position 15,920 of record DATHSR010000460.1, read on the forward strand.
CGGTGGACCTCTTCTTACCGGGACCTGCCCATTCTCCTGAACCAGTGGGCCAACGTGGTGAGATGGGAGATGCGCACCCGCATGTTTCTGCGCACCAGTGAATTTTTGTGGCAGGAGGGGCATACCGCCCATGCCACCAGAGAAGAAGCGGTGGAAAGAACCTTGCAGATGCTGGATCTGTATGCTGACTTTGTACAGGACCGGCTGGCCATGCCGGTGATAAAAGGGCGCAAAACCGTGTCAGAACGGTTTCCCGGTGCGGACGACACCACCTGCATTGAAGCCATGATGCAGGACAGACGCGCGCTTCAGGCAGGCACCTCCCATTTTCTGGGCCAGAACTTCGCCAAAGGATCCGATATCCGTTTCCAGAACGAGGCGGGCCAGGAACAATATGCCTGGACC
>DATHSR010000461.1:0-3606 GCA_035464035.1 Desulfotignum sp.
CACCCTTGGATGTTTTCAAAAGATGCAGCACCTTCATGTGATGATTTCCTGCAAAAGAGATCCCCCTGTTGTTTAAAAGAACACCTTGCGAACAAAGGAACGGATTTTCGCGCCATACTTCCGGTCAAACCTGTTTTTCAGTCCAAAAGGCACTGTTTTCTCCATCAGCCGTTCCGCCAGATATGAAAATTTCAATGCCCGGACCCCTTTACGAAAGGCCGGCCGTTGTGCAACGCCATAATACCGGCCCATCATCTGGTAAACATCCAGGGTCACCTCGATGTTTTTCCGTCTTGAGGTGCCGCTGGCCATTCCGCCGGGGTGAATCCGATAGCTTCCCATCACCTGGTCGATAAATCCGTAATCCCCCTGCAGCAGATTCCCCGCATGGACGATCATATCACCAAACGGTGCCCTGCGTATCCAGTCCGGCGCAATATCCGGACGGTTTCTGAACACCACGCTCAGCATGGGAGAAAAATTGCTGTACCGAAGCAGGTAGTCCAGGTCATATTTTTCCCGGGGCCGGGGCGGATATCCCATATCCGGTGCGATGCATTTCCCGGCGTCATTCACCGTGGAAATTTTGTGAAAACACCCGGAACAGTCAGGATGTTTTTTCAGGAAATCCACCTGTTTCTGCAGTTTGAGCGGATCGGTCCAGAAATCATCCCCATCGCACATGGCAACGTAGCTTCCCCGGCAGGCCCTGAACGTTTCAATAAAATTGAACTGCCACACCCCTTCACATCCCCGGCGCCCGGGATCATTTCGATCCCTGAGAAACAGCCGGATGATGTCGGGATACCGCCTTGTGTATGCCTGACAGATCTCCCGGGTGCCGTCGCTTGAGTCATCTTCCCCCAGACAGATCTCAAACGCAAAGTCTGTTTTCTGCATCAGGATACTGTCCAGGCACTGCCCGATGAACCGGGCATGGTTATAAGTGAGCACCCACACGCTGACAAATGGTTTAACCGGCGTGCCCATGGGACCTCCTTGCATGCACCAGAACCAGTGCAGACAGCAACAACCCGATATTGACCGCCACCACGGCGGTCACCACCCCTCTCAGCTGCCAGCAGGCCGCCCCGGCAGAATACGCCGCTACTGCCCCCACCGCCACCACACCCCATAAAATTGCCAGCAGATCGGTGCGCATCTCATAGCTTAGTTTTAAAAGCACCTGCTGGGCCGCGGCAAAACACCCGCCCGCCAGGATCAGCCAGGGAAACAGCCAGCTGTAGGAACGGAATTCAGCTCCCAGCAGCAGGGTGCCGGCCAGCGGATAAGTAAAAAAAAGGATCCCGGACAAAAAAAGGGTCACAGACATTATGCCCACCACCGCATACCGGTTCATCCGGTTCGCCTGGCCGGAAGATGCGGCTTTTTTGTCAACGCCTCCCACCTGGTACAGCACCGGCTCGATGAGCAGAATCAGAAAACTGCTCACCAGGAGCATGGGGACGAAGGCCAGCTGGTACACGGCCGCATAACCGCCCACATCCGCCGGGCTCCCAAAGTAAGTCAACACCCAGCGCTCGGCCATCATCACCAGCCACATACAGATGCTGCTGACAATCAACGGCGACTGGAACGCCCGCATGACGTCGTTATCTATCCGAACAACCGGTTGCCCGGGGCTGTTTTTTTCTGCCGGCACCTTTTTGAACAGCCGGCAAAGGAAAATCCCGTGAACCGTCACCACCAGGATCCCGGCCATGACAAATCCACTCAGAACGGTTTCCGCCGCCGGCAGTGCCAGAATAACAACCAGGGCGATGGCAAAAAAGAACCGCAGCACTTCAAAGCTGGCCTGGAGAATGCCCCGGAACCGCCGTTTACGGGCCGCATCTTCCAGCGCAATGGCGGTCCGGTTGAAAATCAGCAGCATGGCAAAAATCCCGGTAACCAGAACAAAATAACTGCCGGGTGAAGCTGTCATAAAACGGCCGGACAGGATCACACCCGCACAGCACACCCCGATCACCCCCACGGCCCGGAACAGGGATCTGCCCAGGTTCTGCATGAACCCGTAGGGTTTTCCCGCCGAGTACCACAAAGAGTAGAACCGCACCGTCGTCTTTCCCACGGGATCACCGAAAATCATGACCGCCAGCGTAGACAGGCTGACGGCCAGCGCCAGTTTCCCATATTCATCGGGCGGCAGCAGATGGGTCAGGAACCGGGTCCCCGCAACCAGGGCCAGAACCCCTGTGATGATTCCGAATCCGACCCAGAACGCCTCGCCGGCCAGATTTGCTGACGGTTTCCGGCCCGGCCGGTTTCTGGTGTAATCCTGATGCGCCTGTCCCAAAACTTATCTGACCGCCTGTTTCATGATCTGATTGACCTGATCCACGGTATACTGGACGGCCGCCCGGCTCAACGTGGGATGCACCATGAACATGATCGAGGTTTCCCCCAGCTGACGCGCCACGGGCAGAAACGCGGTACCGGCAGGGTCCGACACTGCGCCGGCCAGCCGGCAGGACCTGTTTTCAAACGCCCGCTCCCGGTAGATTTCCGGGCAGCTCCCTGTCAGGCAGGGCATGCCCGCCCTGTTTAAATGATCAATAATCCTGTCTCGGCACCATGTGTCTTGTAATTCATCTTGTTTGACAAAAACATAGTATTTGTAATAGGAATGATGCACCCCGGGCGGCGGCACCGTCACCCGGAGGCCGGGGGTGTTTTCAAATCCCCGGGTCAGCAGGTCTGCATGGACGCGTCTTTTTTCAACCCACCCGTCCAATTTTTTGAGCATCACCTGCCCCATGACGGCCTGCATTTCCGTCATCCGGCCGTTGGTACCGAAACTGGTCACCAGCCACCGGAATCCTGGATCATGATTTTCCGAAAAGGCCATTTCATAATCCTTTCCATGGTCCTTGAGACTCCAGACCTTTTTCCAGATCTCGTGATTGTCGGTCACCAGCATGCCCCCCTCGCCGCCGGTGGTCATGATCTTGTCCTGGCAGAAGGAAAAAATGCCGCAATCTCCGAAACTGCCGGCTTTTTTTCCTTCGAACAGAGCCCCGTGGGCCTGGGCGCAATCCTCGATCAGAAACATTCTGTTCTGCCGGCAGAAAGAGGACATTTTTTTCAGGTCACACGGCCAGCCCGCCAGATGAACCGCGATCACGGCTTTTGTCTTTGGTCCCACAGCTTTTGAGATGGTGTCAAGGGTAATGTTCTGACTGATGGGATCAACATCCGCAAAAACCGGGGTCGCGCCCCGCAGGGCCACGCAGGCGGCGGATGCCACAAAAGACCTTGGGGTGACGATCACTTCATCTTCTTCTCCGATGCCCAGGGCAATCAACGCCATATCCAGGGCCAGGCTTCCGTTGGCCAGAGCGACGGCATGGCGGGCGCCCACATAGCGGGCAAAAGCTTCTTCAAACGCGTGCACCTCACGGCCGGTCCACTGGTTTATTTTTCCGGATTTGAGCACAGCCACGACGGCCCGGATCTCATCGTCGGAAAAGAACGGCCAGGGGGCAAATTCCATATTATCTCTCCAAAGGTTTTACTATTTTAACCGGACTGCCGAAGGCCACCACATTGTCGGGAATATCTGTATTCACAAAACTGTGGGCACCG
>DATHSR010000462.1:0-9978 GCA_035464035.1 Desulfotignum sp.
TCCACAGAGAGGGCGACCATGTTTTCAATATCCACTCCAGTGCCCTGTGGGATTCCCGGGAATACCGGATCGGCACCCTGGTCATTTTCCACGATCTCACCAGAATCCGTCGCCTGGAAAGCATGCACAAGGATTTTGCCGCCAATGTCTCCCATGAGCTCAAAACCCCGTTGACCACCATCAGGGGATTTATTGAAACCCTCCAGCAGATGCCTGCGGACAGTGGTGATGACATGGCCGGGTTCTTGAAAATCATTGAAAAAAACGTTCACCGGATGATTGAACTGATAGACGACCTGCTGGCCCTGTCCCGCCTGGAACGTCTGGAGGGCACCGGGATCCGGTTCGAAGCGCACCATCTGTCCGCTCTGATCCAGAATGCGGTGCATGCCTGTGCGCCACTGGCTGAAAAGAAACAGATGCAGGTGCAGGTGTCGTGTCCGGAGGATCTGACCGCCCGGGTGGACCCGGTGCTCATGGAGCAGGCCATTGTGAACCTGGTGGAAAATGCCGTGAAATACAGCCCTGAAAACGCCCGGGTGGAAATCACGGCCCGGTGCACCAGTGAGCATGTGGAGCTGTCGGTCGCCGATTCCGGCGCAGGGATCGCCAGGGAGCATCTGCCCAAAATCTTCAACCGGTTCTACCGGATTGACAGGGGCAGAAGCCGTCAGGAAGGGGGGACCGGGCTGGGGCTGGCCATTGTCAAGCACATCGTTCAGTACCACAACGGCCGGATCACGGTGTCGTCGGTCAAAGGCAAAGGCTCTACCTTTCTGATCCGGCTGCCGCTTCAGGCATAGAACACGGCGGCATTGTCTCCCAAAACCGCCTGTTTTCTGTCCGCATCCAGGCCGGAAGCATCCAGGTCCCTGTAGTACCGGTCCGGGGCCAGCAGGGGAAAGTCGGTGCCAAACAGCACCTTGTCCATTACGCCGGCCCGGTTTGCCATGTCATAGATGGCCGGCTCGTATAGAAACGGGGAGGCGGCCGTGTCATACCAGATGTTTTGCAGGGTCTGTTTGAGCTGTTTTTTCATGATGTGATAAAAAAAGATCCCGCCCCCCCAGTGGGCCAGGATGATCCGGTTGCCGGCAAAGGTCTGGGCCAGAGCCTGGATCTGTTCTAAGGTCACCGGGGTCTTGCCGGGATAGGCATGGCCGACCGGTTCATTGGTATGGATCATGCAGGGCAGATTGCCTTTTTCCCGCAGCACCGCCATGACATCCTGCATCAGGTCCAGGGCCCGGGTATCGATGCCCGACAGGTAAAACGCCAGCTCTCCCACCCCGGACAGGCCGGCGTCAATGCACCGGACCGCTTCGTCCGCAGCGCCTTTCCATTCCAGGTCAAAGCAGGCCAGGCCCCTGATCCGGTCCGGAAACCGCTGGACGCACTCGATGATGTAATCGTTGTTCTGCCTGATATGGTCCGGATTTCGCCAGGGAAACCCGGTGGCACAGGCAATGTTTACCCGGTGATCGTCCATGGTCCGGATCAGTTCCTCGCAGGTGGCCATCTTTGCATCGGGGCGCTTGTACAGCAGAGCGAATTCCGGTTCGCCGGCCAGTACCCGGGACCGGTCCTGCACAAAAGCGTCCGGAAACAGATGGGTATGGGTGTCTATGATCATGGGAAAATCCTTCATTCAATTGGTATTGAAAAAATCTCCCTGTCAATATATAGTAACGGCCTTATGCAGACAAGGGCGAATACAAAACAGAACCTGCCGTATTATCCGATTTTTCTCAACGTCAGGGACCGGCCGTGCCTGGTGGTGGGCGGCGGCCGGGTCGGGGCCAGAAAAACCGCCACCCTGGTTTCCGCAGGGGCCCGGGTCACGGTGGTGTCCCAAGATTTCTGCGACCAGCTGGCGGACATGCCCGGGATCCGGAAAAAAAGGCAGGGATTTCATCCCCGGGACCTGGCGGGCATGTTTCTGGTGTTTGCCGCCACCAGCGATGCCGGGGTCAACCGCCGGATCCTGGCCCATGCCAGGGCCGCCCGGGTGCTGTGCAACAGTGCGGATGAACCGGACCAGGCCGATTTCATTCTGCCGGCGGTCATGAACCAGGGGGATCTGATCTGTGCCGTGTCCACCTGTGGCGCCAGCCCGGCCCTGGCCAAAAAAATCCGCAACGACCTGTCCGGTGCCTATGGCCCGGAATATGCCACATTCCTGGCCCTCATGAAAGCCATCCGCGAAAAACTGCTGGCATCCGGCCATGATCCGGACGGCCACAAGCAGATTTTCAGGGCCATGATGGAGAAAAACCTGCCGGCCCTGGTGGCGGCCGGAAATTTTACCGCCATCGATGCGGTTTTAAGTGAACTGCTGGGCAGCGGATTTAAAGTCAACGATCTGATACCGCAATAGTTTGGGAGCCGTCCATGGGAGTACCAACCTGGGGATTACAAGCAGGAGGCATCCTGCTGCAGATAACGTTTCTGCTCTATGTTCTGAGCCTGGCCGGATACCTGTTCTTTCTGATTTTCCAGAAGGCCCGGATACAAAAAATTTCGGTTTGCCTGATTTCAGGGGGCGTGCTGACACATCTTGCAGGGACCGTGCTCCTGGGAGCCGCCATAGGCGGGCTGCCGGTTCATAACATGGTCCAGAGCCTTTCCATGGCCGCCCTGGCCATCGGCGGCATGTTCCTGTACGTGCAGTATAAATTCAACCTCAAGATGCTGGGGCTGTTTGCCGCCGCCATGCTGTCGGCGGTCATGCTGGCGGTACTGCTGCTGCCCGATACCCAGACAGTGCCCAATGACACCCTCAAAGGGTTCTGGTTCTACTGCCACATCATTTTGATCTTCACAGGCGATGCCGCCCTGGCTTTGGCCTGTGGTGCCGGTATCCTCTACCTGCTCCAGGAAAAAGGGATCAAGGCCAAAACCCCGGGCTTTTTTTTCCGGCGACTGCCGTCCCTGGATTTTCTGGATTCCGTGAGCCACGCCTGTATCACCACGGGATTTTTTCTTTTGACCCTGGGCCTGATCACCGGTTTCGTGTATGCCAAGGTTCTGTGGGGGCGTTTCTGGAGCTGGGACTTCAAAGAGGTGTTTTCCATGGGGGCCTGGCTGGTCTATGCGGTGCTGCTCCACCTGCGGCTGTATGGGGGATGGCGGGGCAGAAAATCCGCCATCATGACCATTGTGGGATTTTGCATCATTGTTTTCACCTTTCTGGGGGTCAATTTGTTTCTGGGCGGTCATCACCAGGAATTTACCAAATAGCGGGAAAACCATGCCAAATATCATTCTCATCGGTATCAACCATAAGACCGCGCCGGTGGCGCTCCGGGAAAAGCTGGCGTTTTCCGTCGAACAGACCCGGGACGCCCTGGAGACCCTCAGACAGCACCCGGGCATCAAATAGTTGCTGATCTTTTCCACCTGTAACCGGACCGAGTTTTTATATGTAGCGACAAAAAGCGGCACCGTGGATGCCATGATCGCCTTTATTTCCCGCTGCAAGCAGATACCGCCGTCTGAGTTTGTGCCCGCGCTTTACACCCTTCGCAGGGATGATGCGGTCCGTCACCTTTTTCGCGTGGCATCCAGCCTGGATTCCATGATGGTGGGAGAACCGCAGATTCTGGGCCAGATAAAGCAGGCCTACCGGACAGCCGTGGCTGCCGGCACCTCAGGGGTGCTGCTCAACCGGATGATGCACAAGTCCTTTTCCGTTGCCAAGAAAGTGCGCAAGGAAACCGGTATCGGTGACAATGCCGTATCCATCAGCTATGCCGCCATTGAGCTGGCCCACAAGATTTTCAGCGACCTGTCCACCAAAACCGTGATGCTGCTGGGGGCAGGGGAGATGGCGGAACTGGCGGTGGAGCATCTCATCTCCCACAATGTCAGCCGGATCCGGGTGTCCAACCGGACCTTTGAAAACGCCCTGTCCCTGGCCGAACGGTTCAACGGCCAGGCCCTGAGCTTTGAAGAGCGGGAGTCGGCCCTGGCAGAGGTGGATATCATCATCTCCTCCACCGGTGCCACTGAATACGTCATCACCGCAGACCAGGTGAAAAAGGCCATGAAGAAACGTCAGTACCGGACCCTGTTTTTTATCGACATTGCCGTGCCCCGGGACATCGATCCGAAAATCAACAACCTGTCCAATGTCTATGTATATGACATCGATGATCTCAAAACCATTGTGGCATCCAACATCCAGCAGCGGGAGCATGAAACCGTCAAGGCGGAGCGGTTTGTGGCCGAGGCGGTGATCAAGTTCCGGCAGTGGCTGGACAGCCTGGCCATCGTCCCCACCATCAAGGCCATGAACGACAAGATGACCGCCATTGTCGACATGGAATGTGATAAAACCCTGTCCCACCTGCCCCATCTGCCGGAAAACGATCAGGACGCCGTCCGCCGCATGACCCGGGCCATTGCATCCCGGATCATGCATGATCCCATCATGTTTTTGAAGAATACCGGCAATCACCGGGACGATTCCTTGTATCTGAATGTGGCCCGGCAGCTGTTCAACCTGGATCTGCCGGACAGCCAATAAAATATTTACAAACGCGCGGGTTCTGTTATAATAATTGTCTTTTACAATGTTCCCGGACCTTTGAACATAAATTGAAGGATAGATACCATGAAAAAAGAAGATCTGGAATATTTCAATACCCTGCTGACCGAACGGCTCACTCAGCTGCTCAAGCATGCAGACAGCACCGTGACCGGTATGACAAAACCCAAGGAAAATTTTGCAGACCCCACGGACCGGGCCTCCCACGAAGCGGAAAGAAGCTTTGAGCTGCGGATCCGGGACAGGGAGCACAAACTGATCAAAAAAATCAAAAAAGCGCTGGAGCGAATTGAAAACGGCACCTTCGGACGGTGTGAAACCTGTGAGGAAGAGATCTCCATCGAGCGCCTGAAGGCCCGGCCGGTGACCACCCAGTGCATTGATTGCAAGACCCGGGAAGAGGATATGGAAAATGCCCTGGGGCTCTGATCGGACCGGCCATTGATCGATCTTCACATCCATTCCACGGCCTCAGACGGGTCTCTGGCCCCGGCTGAGATTCTGGCCCTTGCCCGGGATACCGGTGTCAGGGCCATCTCTTTGACCGATCATGACACCATTGACGGCAACCGGGAGATTCTGTCGCACCTGCATGAGGTTCCCATTGACTTTATCACCGGTGTGGAAATATCCTGTGCCCCCCCCTCGGGGTTTGAAGTGTTGGGCAGTGTTCATCTGCTGGGGTATGGGTTTTCATTGTACGACCGGCACCTGTCCGAGGTTCTTGCAGCGGCAAAAACCGCCCGGGAGCAGCGCAATCCCAGAATCATCGACAAACTGCAGCACCTGGGCATAAATATCACCATGGCAGAGCTGAAAGACCATGCCGGCCAGGGTCAGATCGGGCGGCCCCATATCGCCGACCTGATGGTGAAAAAAGGGGCGGTGTCCTCATTTGCGCAGGCATTCGATGATTTTCTGGGCAAAGGCAGGCCCGCCTATGTGGACAAGTTCAAGGTGCCGTGTCAGGCAGCCATTCAGACCCTGCTGGATGCCGGCGGCATTCCGGTGCTGGCCCACCCCGGCCTGTTGACATTCGCCCGTTCCGGAGATTTCGAGCCTTTTCTGGACACGCTGATGGGGTTCGGGCTCCAGGGAATAGAGGTGTTCTACACAGACCATGATCCCAAACAAACCGCCTATTTTGCCGACATGGCCCGAAAGAAAAAAATTCTGGTCACCGGCGGATCTGATTTCCACGGCAGCTTCAATGAAGGGGTTCAGCTGGGACGGGGAAAAGACAACATCCAGGTCCCCTATGCCTGCTTCAAGGCATTGACGGACCGGGTCACCGCCATCCGCTGCCTCCACGAGCGGCTGGATATCCTGGAGACCAACCTGGGGTATCAATTTGTCGACCGGTCCCTGCTGCAGACCGCATTGTGCCACCGATCCTTTCTCAACGAGAATCAGACCCTGTGCGGGACAGACAATGAACGGCTGGAGTTTCTGGGAGATGCCGTGCTCGGGCTGTGTGTCGGCCATATTCTCATGCAGCAGAGCCCGGCGAAAAAAGAGGGCGAACTGTCCCGGCTGCGGTCCACCCTGGTGAGCGAACCGTCTCTGGCGGACATGGCCCGGGCCATTGATCTGGGCCGTTTCATCCGTCTGGGAAAAGGGGAGGCCGGTTCCGGCGGCGGGGACAAAAACTCCATTCTGTCGGATACCTTTGAGGCGGTGGTGGCGGCCGTTTTTCTGGATGCCGGGTTTGACGTTGCCTGCGATCTGGTCCAGCACCTGTTTCAGGATGCGGTGGATACCGTGCTGGCCAGGAATCATACCGTGGATTATAAAAGCAGTATTCAGGAGTATTCCCAGGAGGTTTTTTCCCAGGCCCCGGTATATACGGTAACCCACGAAACAGGGCCGGACCATGACAAAACCTTTGAGGTCCGCCTGGCGCTAGCCCATATCATCACCAGGGGATTTGGCAAATCCAAGAAAGCAGCAGAACAGGACGCGGCGGGAAAAGCCCTGAGGCTGATCAAAAAGCAGGGACCGTCTCCCCCCTGGTCATCCCGATTTTCATTCCCCACTCAGGCTGTCCCCATCAGTGTGCCTTCTGCGACCAGAAGGCCATTACCGGAGAATCATCTGTCTTTCCGGATGCCTTGCGGGTCGCTGAGATCATCGGCCGGTACCTGGGGCAGGCAGCGCGCCGGTCCCGGGTGGAGGTGGCGTTTTTCGGCGGCAATTTTCTGGGCCTGGCAACCGGGCAGATTTTGGCGTTGATGGAAAGCGTCCGGCCGTTTCTGGACAGCGGGACGGTTCATGGCATCCGGTTTTCCACCCGGCCCGATACCGTGACCCGGGACCGGCTGGCACTGATTGAACCCTTTCCGGTCTGCCTGGTGGAACTGGGGGTTCAGACCATGGCGGATCCGGTGCTCAAAAAAATGAACCGGGGGCACACCCGTGAGGACACCCTGAGGGCCATGGCCCTGCTCAGGGAACAGGGACTGGCAGCCGGTGTTCAGATCATGGCCGGGCTCCCCGGCGATACGGCAGCCGGACTGGTCACAACCGCTCAGATACTGGCAGCGCAGAAGCCTTTGACCGCGCGGATCTATCCGGTACTGGTTCTGAAAAACACCCTGCTGGCCCGCTGGTATCAGGACGGAACCTATCAGACCCTGGACCTGGATTCGGCAGTGGATTTGACCTGTCAGGCATACCGCATTTTCACCCGGGCCGGGGTGACCGTGATCCGCATGGGCCTTTTGACGTCTCAGATGGATGACCAGGCGGTGCTGGCCGGCCCCAGGCATCCGGCCTTCGGTCATCTGGTTCTTTGCCGGCACATGTACCTGAAGGCCCTGGAAAAGCTCACTGCCCTGGGGGCGGGACCGGAGCCTGGAAGAATTACATTGCAGGTCCATCCGTCCCAGACGTCCCGGATGCACGGAGACAGGAACGGCAACCTGCTGCAGTTGAAGGCCGCATTTCCCGGGTATGCGTTTCATGTTGCAGCAGACCCGGCCATGGCACCGGACCAGGTAAAAATCCTCAGATCCCCTGCTTGAAAAGATCGTCAGATTCGATGACCGCACCCGGTTTCGGGGTGTGTTCCGACGGAACCGTGCCCTCCTTGAAGCATTCGGTGATGATTTTTTCCGATTCCGTGATGGGCAGCAGCCCGGTTTTGGCATCGATTCTGGCAAATACAATGCCTTCGGGTACCGTGAAGGTTCTGGCCGGCTTGCCTTCCAGGGCCTTGATCATATAATCCAGCCAGATGGGGCTGGCGGTCCGGGAGCCGGTCTCTCCCTTGCCCAGAGAGCCATCCTGGTCCAGTCCCACCCAGACCCCTGTGGTATATCGGGGGGTGTATCCCAGAAACCAGGCGTCAAACAGGTTGTTGGTGGTGCCGGTTTTTCCGGCTGCCGGTCGTTTCAGTGCCTTGACCCGCTGGCCGGTCCCTTCTTTGATAACGTTTTCCATCATATGGGTCATGAGATAGGCGGTACTCATGTCAATGACTTTTTTTCGCACCAGCTGGGAAGATTCCAGCAGATTGCCGTGGCGGTCATGAATCTGGGTGATGAATACCGGTTCGATAAAGTACCCGAGATTGGAGAATACGGAATAGGCATTGACCAGTTCCAGCAGGGATACCCCCGATGACCCCAGGGCAATGGACAGATTCTGGCTGATGTCTGAGGTAATGCCGAGCTTTCTGGCATAATCGATGACATAGGCAATGCCGATATCCTGGAGGATCTTGATGGTGACCACGTTCCGGGAATGTATCAGCGCATCCCTGAACAGGGTGGGGCCGTAGAAGGTTTCCCTGAAATTCTGGGGCTTCCAGATGAAATCCCTCCGGGTGTCTTCGTAGACTATCGGTGAATCCATGATAACCGTGGCAGGGGTGTAGCCCTTGTCCAGGGCTGCCGCGTATATGACGGGCTTGAAGGCGGACCCGGGCTGACGCCTGGATTGATAGGCCCGGTTGAACTGGCTGTCCCGGAAATCCCGTCCGCCGATCATCGCCTTTACATGGCCGGTTTCCGCTTCGATACTCAAGAGCGCAGCCTGGGCAACCGGCACCTGGTACAGGGCCAGTTCATACAGTGCTTTCTCTGCCGCCTGGTCCACCACCTGAACCTGGATGACGTCCCCGGTCTTCAATGCCCGGGACGGGGCCGTGATCGAAGATTCATAATAGGCGATTTTCGGGTCCGGCCGGCGGGCCCAGGTCATTGTGTCAAGCCGGATGATACCTGAAAAATCGCCCACCCGGACCGTGGTGCGCTTGTTTTGATCATCCACCGCGGTTACCACGCCGGTATAGATTTCTCCTTTTTCCAGCAGGCTTCCCGGGATTTTTTCCGCCTCGTTGCGGCAGAACGCTTCCACCTGGGACGGGGAGATGTTCTGTAGCGGACCCCGGTATCCCATGCGGCGGTCCAGATCCAGAAGGCCTTTGTTCACAGCCTCCCTGGCCATTTTCTGATATTCGATATTGACGGCGGTATGGATCTGAAGGCCCTGGTTATACAGGGCATCCGCACCGTATTTGCTTTCCACGTAACGCCGGACATGTTCGGTATAAAAAGGTACCCGCTCGATGAACCAGTTTTTCCGGGCCTTGATGTCCAGCGGTGTGTCAATGGCTTCAGTGACATCCACATTGGAGATCATGCCCTCTTCCTTCATCCGGTTCAAAGCATAGATCTGGCGCTGTTTGGCCCGGTCGGGAAACTGAAAAGGGGAGTACCGGCTGGGGGCCTGGGGAAGGCCGGCCAGCATGGCGCATTCAGCCAGGTTTAAATCCTTTGCCTGCTTGCCGAAATAGTTTTCCGCTGCCGCTTCCACCCCGTAGGCACCGTGTCCCAGGTAGATCTGGTTCAGATATAAGAACAGGATTTCATCCTTGGTGAATTTTTTTTCGATCCGGTAGGCCAGAATGGCTTCCCTGAGTTTGCGTTCATAGGTCCGTTCCGGAGTCAGCAGAAAGGACTTGGTGACCTGCTGGGTGATGGTGCTGCCTCCCTGGGTGATGACACCGGCCTGAAAATTCTTGATAAAGGCCCTGAGAATCGACTGGATGTCAATGCCGGGATGGTCCCTGAAACGGGAATCTTCGGCTGCCACAAACGCATTGATGAGGGTCTCGGGCATTTCAGACAACGGGATGACAATGCGGCGCTCTTTGAAGAACTCGCCGATTTTTCTGCCGTCATCTGAAAACACATGGGTGACGGTGGCCGGCTGGTAATCCTTTAACGTGTTGATTTTGGGCAGGTCCTGGCTCAGGTAGAAATACAGCCCTGCCAGTCCTGCAAAGCTCAGCAGCGTCAGGGTGAACAAGAGGGCAATTGCCCATTTGAGCAAAGAGGCGATCAGGTGTTTTTCCTTTTTCCCTCTTTTTTTCATAATCTCAGATCTGGATTTTTTGTTGGTCATGATAATTTAAAAACACTGAT